>SZPB01000358.1 GCA_030263535.1 Cytophagia bacterium CHB2 | reverse complement strand
CCATATGCTCCCGCCCCATGACGACCGCCCCGCAATATGCCGTTCAGATGTGCGGCATTATCATCATTGGCATCTAGCGAACAAACGCTGGCTGGCGGCCGCTTATTCTCAATTCCGATAAAGCGATCTCCGGGCCGGCAAGCACGAAAATACCTTCGCTGGCATGTGTGCCGACATGAAAGTCATCGGGAGCGACTGCATCGAGCTGGCGCGCATCACTAAAATAGGTTTTCGAAGAAAACGTATAACCCGGCATCGGCTCAACAATTAAATCCGGCATGCGATCCAATGCCGCGCCGTGAAAGATTTCATCGCGGCGAAAAACATTTTTGACAACCGGCTGTTGTGTTTGCGGGTCACGCCACGCGCCGAGCTTGTTCTTCAAATTGGAGATATCGGAGTCCGTAGCATTTGGCCCGAGATAAACATATCCCCAAAACGCGCTCACGGCATAGGCCAGCGAGCGGCCATGATCGATGCTCTGCATGCGCAGCGCGCCGCCCAACTCCCGGCGCTTGGATTTCGGCAGCAGGCGTTTGCGCAACTGCAAAACATCGAGCTTGCGAATGAGGCTGGCATGGCGCATCCAGGATTTTTTCATGCCGTTCCGCCGGGATTGCGGCGTGAGAAAACCATTGGCAAACAGCCAATGATTCAACTCCGCGCGCGTGTTGTGCCGCTGAAAGCCGTGATCCGAGAGTACCACGATCAGCGTGTCTTCGCCCATCGTTTTCTTTGCCAGAGAGAATAACTCTCCCAGCGCATGATCGAGCGGTTTAAAAAAATGGAGAATGACTTGCTGATGCCGCTTTTCGTGATAGGCGGGATGCGAGTCGTCAAGATATTTCCACAAAGCGTGCTGCAAGAAGTCCACGGCTTGCAATTGCAAAAACGCGAAATCCCAAATCTCACGCTGCAACAAATAAAGCATGGCCTCGACGCGGCTGGTCAAGAAGAGCTGCATCTTGCGCAAAAATCCGTCGAAATCCGCCTGTATGCGGCCGTGCTCGTCTTCTTCTTTCAGCAACGGCCATTCGTAGCCGAGCTGCGTTTCAAGCTCGTGGAGCAGCGTTGCGGGATGGGTGAAGGTCGAGGCGCGGCTCGGCGTCATCAAGCCGCTGATGATCACGCCGTTGATTTGCGGCGGCGGATAGGTGACCGGCAAATCCACCACGGCCACACGCTTGTTGTGGCGGCTCAGCAGTTGCCACAGCGTAGGCATCCGCAGCGAGGTGGCGTTCACGAAAAAAGTACGGTGCTGCTCGCGATCATATCCTTGAAAATCAAAAATGCCGTGTTTGCCGGGATTACAGCCCGTCATAAACGTGCTCCACGCCGCCGGGGTGATCGGCGGAATGGTCGATTGCAGCACGCCGCTGACGCCAGCTTGCGCGAGCCGGCTCAACTGCGGCATGTGCCCGGCTTGCATGAGCGGCTGCAGGATCGTCCAGGTGCCGCCATCCAAGCCGACGCAAAAAACGCGGCGGGTTTGATTGGGATCCATCATGACTTCAAAATTCGAGCTTGCAATTTTGGAATAGGATGATAACTTTTCGATGCAATAATAATCCGTTCTTTCATCCTGCAGATAGACAACAAAAGACTTGAGTGTTCCTATGAACTCCAACTATGTTGAAAAACGCGATGACGGCTATTGGGTTGCGCAAACACGGGTATCGCTTGATTCCATTGTCTATGCCTTCCTCAGCGGCCAATCTGCCGAAAGCATTGCTCAAGCTTTTCCAGTTCTCACCTTAGAACAGGTTTATGGCGCGATCACTTTTTATCTGGCATACCGGGCTGAGATTGACGCTTATCTTGTCGCTCAACGCAACGATTATGCCGTCAAGCGCCAAGCGGCTCGAGATACAGACCCGATGTTCTACAAAAAGATCGCCGCCGCTAAGGAACACCTAAAACTGGCTGGATCATGAAAATCAAATTTCAGGCTGACGCTGATTTTAACCAGACGATCCTCAATGCTATCGTCCGCAGCGAACCTCTGATTAAGTTCCAAACTGCTGATGCAGCCGGCTTGCGGGGTATGCAAGACGAAGATGTGCTAGAACGCGCCGCGAAAAGTGAGCGACTCTTAGTAACACACGATCACCGCACAATGCCGGCAAATTTTGCAGAATTTATTTCAACGCAAGAAAGTCCAGGCATTTTGATCGTCCCGCAGCATCTTGAACTCACGACGGTTGTTGATGACATCATTCTCATCTGGATGGTATCAGATACAGAGGACTGGATCAATCGTATTGCTTATCTGCCGCTTTAGCCCTTTTGGGCGTTCACAAAAGCTCTAACGCCGAACGTTTAATCTCGCACGAAACCGCTGCAACATCGCGCGATCGTCTTTCTCCAAACAAAACTGCGCGGCACCCGCCCCATACACACCCGCTAAAATTGCCGCCTGCCACCAGATTCCCCACGGCGTTGCCAATCTCACCACGGCGTATGCCAGCACGCAAAGCGCCAGCAATCTTAGCGTCAATCGCGTATAGGGAAACACGCCCAAAATCTTGCGCAATGCCAACAAGCGCGCCAGGTTCACCCCCACGATTGCCAGGCCGCTGCCTAGCGCAGCGCCCATTGCGCCGTACTTCGGAATGAGAATCGCATTGAGCGCGATTGCCGTCACAGCGGCGATGGCCAAAAAACGCATTTCCCATTTTTCGCGATTCATCATTTGCAGGAACTGCCCGGCAGGTCCGACGCCCGCGTCCACCAAAGAGGCAAAGGCAATGATCAGCAGCACCGGCACACCGGCGACGAATTCTTCGCCGAAGAGGCGCAAGATCGGCTCGGCAAATACCCAGCACGCCAGGCAAATCGGCAAAGTGACCAGCAATGACCAGCGCACAACCATGCGATAGTAATGAACAATGGCAGCTTGATCATCGCGGCCGTGCGCTTCGGCAATCACCGTGCTGAACATCGGCACGAACGAGCCCATGGCCAGCGTTTGAAAATCAGCAATGCGAAAGGCAGCGTGATAAATGCCCACCTGTGAAAGGCTCGACAGCGCGCCGATCATCAAGCGGTCGGCTTGATTCATAACCAGCCCGGAAAAGCGCGAGAACCACACACGCACCGTGAACTGCAACATCTCGCGCGTCGGCACGGCGGCGTGTTCTGCGGAAGCCTTGGGCACATGCGGCCGGAGCTTGATCAACCCAACAAAAGTGGAGATCACGGTGCTCGTCAACAAAGCGGCCATCGCCCAAGACACACTCAGCGAAGTAAACCAGGCAAGCGCGCCGACAATGAGCAGCAAGCCAATGGGCTGCAGCATGCGCCGAATCAGCGCTTCGGTCGCGACTTCGCGAAAGGCGCGCAACGCAAAACCGATCCACGAGAGCAACACCAGTACCGGCAAGATAACGGCAATCCAGGGCAGCACCGGCGCGAGATCCGGTTGCCCGATCACGCGCGCGGCTATTTCTTCACTGAAGAAAAAAAACCCGGCGCTCACTATCAGCGTCAAAGCGCCCATCACCAGCAGAGCGACGCGGATCACCTTCCGGATTTCAGCGGGACGGTTTTGCGCACGCGCCACCGCGATGTAGCGCACCGTGGTTTGCGAAAAACCGCCGAGGCAGACGCCGTCCAGAAAGCTGAGCAGCGAACTGCCGTAGGTGAACATGCCAAATTCCCGCAGGCCGAGCAGTTTTGAAAGAACGATTTGAGCGATAAAATTGATGCCGCGCCCGGCGAGCGTGCCGAGCAAAACAATGCCGCTGTGCCGCGCCATTGCTTCGGGGCGCACGCGTTTCAACTTCCCATTGGGGGAAATCGCCGGCGCCGCAGCGCGGCGTAGATCGACCGCCGCCGGCTCGCTGGCCAGGTTGTGGGAAATTTCGCGCGTCACGCTCACAATCGTTGATCTGCTTCCGTTTTGTTCGCCACGTACCACGCCACGGTTTTTGCCAGGCCCTCGCGCAGCGAAGTCGGAGGCTGCCATTGCAGGGCCTTTTTCATCTTCGTCACCTCGAGGATTTTCTTGGCCTGGCCATCAGGTTTGGAGGTGTTCCACCGAATCGCGCCTTGAAAGCCTGAGACCTCCTGCATGGTTTCCGCCAATGCGCGAATCGACGTGCCGACGCCGGTGCCGATATTCAGCGGCTCGATCTCGTTATAAACTTCCGTCGCCTTGAGGATGCCGGCGGCGCAATCATCGACATAAAGAAACTCCCGAATCGGCTTGCCTGTGCCCCACACCTCAACTTCCGGCGCACCGGCCTGTTTCGCCTCGACGAATTTCCGAATCAACGCGGCGGCCACATGCGAACGATCAGGATGAAACGTATCGCGCGGGCCGTAGAGATTCGTGAGAATCAAATGAATGCTGTTGAGGCCGTATTGCTTGTTGTATGCCAGGCCTTGAATCGCAAGAATCTTCTTCGTCATGCCGTAGTTGACCACGGTTTCGTGCGGCAGGCCGTTCCACAAATCCTTTTCCGCCAATTCATTTTCAAGATAACCGGGATACGAACACGCCGTGCCGATCTGCACGAATTTTCCCACGCCGGCTTTGCGCGCAGCCTCCATGAGATTCGCGCCCATCACCAAATTTTCGTAGAAAATGCGGCCCGGGTAAAGTTGATTGATCCAAATGCCGCCGTAGTACGCGGCGCAATGGATCACAATGTGCGGCTGAAATTTTGCGAAACATTCATCCGCCGCTTCCAGCCGGGTGAAATCATATTGGCTTTTGCGCGGCGTCAGAATCTCGCAGCCGGAAGTTTGCAAGCGATCAACCAGATGGCTGCCGAGAAAGCCCGCGCCGCCGGTGATGAGAACGCGTTTATTTTGCCAGAAAGACATCGTCATAGCTCTTGTGTGTTACTTTGTTTGATGCAGCCTGATTGAATCGAGAAACCTCTCAACCCAAGTTATCGTCATACCCCAGCTCTTTCAGCACTACACCGGCTTCAGCGCGCATGCGCGCTAGAATTGCCTCCGGCAGTTTGCGATAGTTGCCCAGGCTCGGCATGAAGCCACGGCTCGAAGCAGCGAGCGGATCTTCCAGGCCGTGGCCGGTGGTATGCTCGTGTTTGTAAAATTGCAGCATTTGCGCTTCCCAAGACTCGCCGAGAAAATCCAACAGCGCGCGGCACGTTTTTTCCGGATGTTCGACCAACGCCTCATAGCGCAGCTCGAAGACACGCTGCTGATGTTGGCGTTGAAACGCGAGCATCTTGCGGCATTGCTCCGCCCAATAACGTGCGCCGCCGACATAGGGATCGCCGCAAGCCTGTTTCATCGCCTCCGCCTGTCGAATCACTTTTTCGCCAACCGAACAGGCTACGTCGAGGCCGTGGCGATAAATAAACACATACTGGCATTGCGGACCGTAAAGCCGTTCGATAAAATCGAGGCAATCGATGTAATGCGGACTCTTGTCGGCCCAGCGCTGTTTCTGCCGCGCCGCAGCATAGCGCGAAAAGTAATAGCTGCTGAATTCGCGCAGTTTGGCCAGCACATGTTCTTCGTCAAATCCCATCGCATGCAAACCGGCCAGTGCCTTGCGATCGCGCCACACCGCGCTGAGCGGCAGCAAGAAAATTGACTCCGTCGGGCACGCGATGCGCGAATGGCTGTCGAGGATCAACCGCAAAAGCGTGGTGCCGGAACGATGCACGCCGATCAAGAAAATCGGCGGCTCCGTGAGCGTGGGCGCGCCGGCCGGTGCCAGTATCACCGAGCGGCGCGACTTCTTGAGTTTGCGCCGCAGGCGCGCCATCATATTCATTTGCTTCGTGACGCGCGGCGGCGCGCCGTTGGCCGCCGGCTCCGGTTGTTGGAGTTGCGTTTGCATTACACGTTGCTGAGCGGATTCCGGATATCAATGGTTTCGTAAGCGCGCATCAGTTCGTCCACGCCTTGTTCCACAGAAATCGTCGTTTGAAATCCCAGCGCATGGATTTTTTCATAGGAGACTTCATAATTGCGCTGATCTTCATCTTTGCCGACATCGGCATAGTGCAGATAGAAATCGACTTTCCGGCGCACCAGGTCGGCAATGTCTTCCTTGCTATAATTCATGTTTTCCGAGCCGACGTTGTAGACATTGCCGATCATGCGCTCGGCGTTTTCCAGCGCGAACATGAAACTGCGCGCCATGTCGATCACATGAATGAACGTGCGCTTGAAGGTTCGTTCATAAATAATCAGATTGCGAACCTTCACGGCTTGATACACAAAATCGTTGATCAACAAATCCAGGCGCATGCGCGGCGAGACGCCGAACGCCGTGGCATAGCGATAACAAATGGTATTGGGAGAATCGAGCAAATGTTGCTCGGCCTGGGTTTTAGTGCGGCCGTAAATGGTGAGCGGGTTGAGCGGTGTGGTTTCCGTGCAGATTTGGCCGACCACGGCGCCGTAGTTCGAGCCGGTGGAGGCGTAGAGCACAAGCTGTCCGCGCTCGCGATTCTTCTCGACGATTTTCGTGCCGATAAAATTCACATCGTGCGCAAGCTGCTCGTTTTTTTTGCAGGCGGGATAGCCGACAATTGCAGCGAGATGAATGATGGCATCCACGCCCTTGACGGCCTGGCGCACCTTAGGCTCATCCAGGATATTTCCTTTGATGAACTCAAAATTCGGATAGCTGAAATGCGGCAGCAGGCTCGCGCCGCCGTACATCAAAT
>SZPB01000357.1 GCA_030263535.1 Cytophagia bacterium CHB2 | reverse complement strand
CGAGAATGAAATCGCATTTAATTTGATCGGCGGCGAGCGGCGCTTGCGGATTGCCGGTGATGAAAGGATCGATCACAAGCCGATGGGTGCTGGTTTCGAGCAGGAAACAGGAATGGCCCCAAAAGGTTAGCTTCATGATTCACCTCCTTATCAGTTTGAATCTAACGCCCGGGCAAGCATCCTCGCATGCCCGTCAAACGTTTAACTCATCTGGCGGTGGCTGATGAGCTGCATGAACTCTTCCCGGCAGGCGCGATCTTCATGAAAAATGCCGAGCAAAGCGCTGTTCGTCACCACCGTATTTTGCTTTTGAATGCCGCGCATCATCATGCACAAATGGCGCGCTTCGGTCACCACCGCAACCCCGGCCGGTTGCAACACCTCCATCAGCATCGTGGCAATTTCGTTCGTCATGCGTTCCTGCACTTGCAGGCGCCGCGCAAAGACTTCCACAATGCGCGGAATCTTGCTCAGGCCAACAACTTTGCCGTTCGGAATGTAGGCGACATGGCAACGTCCGTAAAACGGCAACAAATGGTGTTCACACAGGCTGTAGAAATCAATGTCTTTCACGATCACCATTTCGTTGTAACGTTCGTCAAACAGCGCGCCATTGAGAATGGTTTGCACATCGCTATGATATCCGGCCGTCAAAAATGAGAAGGCATCTGCCACGCGCTTGGGGGTGCGTAACAATCCCTGGCGTTCAGGATTTTCGCCCAGCAATTCGAGCAGCTCTTGCACCAATGCCACCATACGGGCATGCCCGTGCCGGTCAGCAAGGCTGCCGGTGGCGGGATCAAAGGGTTGCTCGGCTTCGTTCTCGGCCATAGTCAATATCGGGCGCGCCGCTGATTTTCTCTCACGACTCGCGCCCGTCAGCGTTTGGCCGTTATGGTCATTATCCGGCTTTGATTTTGACATATCCTCTTCTCTATGGTTGGGCTTCATTTTGCGTCGTTGGGCGGGAAGGCGCCTCCTGCTCGACCGGAAAGACGATTGCGAGAATCACAAGAATCGCGAGCAGAGCAAGTGTGAGCAACGCCAGGTGCCGCCGAATGGTTTTACGTTTATGGTCATCCATGTCAACAAGAGCTTCGTCAAATTTCCTGGGCCGCCAGCGTTTGTTGCGGGGCCGCGGTTTTCAGCAAGCGCCCTTGATGCGTCGCGCGCCGGCGCATCTCGTTCTCAATGCCCTGAATGATTTCCGCGCGCGAAAGATACCAGCGCGGCGCGATCAACAAATCCCGCGGCGCGTCGCCGTATAAACGTTCAATAATAATCTCAGGCGCAAGGCGTTCGAGAAATCGAATCACCAAATCAACCCATTCATCATATGAAAAAACGTGAAAGGGTTGCTGCTGATATTGCCGCGCCAATTCCGTGTGCTTGACGATGTGCAAATTGTGAATCTTGAGAATATCGATGCTCATCGCATTGATCGCCTCGGCCATCGCGAGCCAGTGCTCCAGGGTTTCATTCGGAAAGCCGAGAATGACGTGCGCCGTCACCGGCAAACCGAAATCCTGTGCGCGGCGAATTGCAGTTTCCGTGCAGGCAAAATCATGGCCGCGATTGATCAGGCGCAGCGTTTCATCATAAATCGATTCCAGGCCGAATTCGAGATTGACGTGGGTCTCTTGCGCGAGACACGCGAGCATGTCGAATTTCTCGTCATCAACGCAATCCGGGCGCGTGCCGATCGCGAGTCCCACCACCTCGGGATGTTGCAGCGCATCGCGAAACAGCCGTTCAAGATGATCCACCGGCGCATAGGTGTTGCTATACGGCTGGAAATAAACGATGAATTTTTCCGCGGCAAAACGCTTCTTCAAAAACGCGATGCCTGATTGAATTTGATCGCTGACAGAATACTTCGGCCGCGCGCTCTCCGGAGTAAAGCTTACGATGTTGCAATAGGTGCAGCCGCCACGGCCGGCCGTGCCGTCGCGATTCGGGCAGGTGAATCCCGCATGCACACTGACTTTGTGCACGCGCCCGCCGAATTTTTGCTGCACATAGCGGCCGTAAGCATTGTAAAGCGGGGGCGGCAATCGCGTATTGGTCATGGCACTAATTTTTGGAAAACGCTTTCACCAATTCTTCTGCGAACAGCGTGGTGGCATAGGCGCCTTCACCGGTCAGAATATTGCCGTCGCGTTCGACTTTTTGACCGGTGTAATCTGCGCCATAGTTGATCAGCTTTTCAAAAATCGATATATGGCCCGTGACTTTTTTGCCCTTTAAAAGGCCGGCCACGCCCAGCGCCACCGGCGCACGGTCAATCGCGGCGATAGTCTTGCCGTCACGGTGATGCGCGCGCAGAATCTCATGGGTTTTGGAATCATGCCAAAACTGGCTCGCACCATGCCCGCCGATCAACACCACGCCGGCATATTCCTCCGGTTTCACGGCGTCAATCAACAAGTCGGGATTCACAAGGCCGCCGTTGCTGCCTTTGGCGTTTGACGCCACGGTGGAGGCCACAATGATCTTCACGCCCTTTTTCTCCAAAGCCTCCCGCGAGGCTTCATATTCTTCTTGACGATATGCCGTCGCCGGCAACAAAAACAAAACTGCCCGGCCGTTCACGCTCATCTCTTGCTTCCTCCTCCGATCATCACTGGTGGTCTGTTCGCAAAAGTGGATTCTTTAAGCATTCTTTGCAACGCCCAAGCTGAGGCTGGAATCTCTGCCCGCAGGGTTATTTGCGCACCTGGAATCCCAACAGTTTTTCCACAGATGCAATTTTATCCTCCGGCATTTTTTTTCCCGCTTTCACATCGTCGATCTTAATGCGCGTCATGACGCGGTCGGATTTCTGCCGCACGGCTTCATGGCATTGACGCACCACTGCCATTACCGGCTCCCAATCGCCGATCAACAGCGTTCCCATCGGCGTCAAGCGATACTCGATGCCGCTGGCATGCACGATTTTTACCGCTTCAGCAATGTATTTGCTGAGATGTGCATCCTTGCCGAGCGGCAGAATGCTGATCTCGACCATCATACCCTTACTTCCTTCCGTTGATGATTAGAATGATGAACTTCTGAAGCGACGCCGTGCGCCTGGCAACCTTCAACCCAAAAACTGCCGTCGGGGCGGTATTCTTTCTTCCAAATCGGCACGGCATGCTTGATTGTGTCAATGGCAAAGCGGCATGCGGCAAACGCATCAGCACGATGCGCGCACGCGGCTACGATCGCGACGCTCACCTCGCCGATTTCCATACGGCCAAAGCGATGCGCGATCGCAAGCTTGCGCACCGGCCAGCGCTGGGCGGTTTCCTCCGCAATTTTTTCCATTTGGCGCAATGCCATGGCTTCATACGCTTCGTATTCGAGGGCAATGACGTTTTGCCCGTTGGAATGATTGCGAACGCGCCCGAGAAAAACCACCACGCCGCCGCTGCCTTCGTCGTCGGCATATGAAAGAAGCTCTGCCACGTCAATCGGTTTATTCGTCAACTTGATCATGGTTCTCGTTCAAAAGTTCGCGCAACTCCTGCCAATCCTTGATTTCCAGAAAGCGTACCAGAACGTCGTGAATCCGTTCCACATCATTGCTTGAGCGGATAGCGGCTTCAACATCCGGGGGGATGGCGCCAAAACGTTTTGACAGAAGCACCAAGAGCATGTCTCTTTCTGCTTCGAGCCTGCCTTCGAGTCTGCCTTCGAGCTTGCCCTCAAACTTGCCTTCTTCCCAACCTTGTTTTTTCAAAATACTGGTGATCATTTCAACCTCCTGATCTTCTTTGCGCCCATGTTTGTAAGCGCGAAAAGTTTCCCATTGCGACGCTTCCAAGTTAAAATAGTGCAGCACAAAATCAAGATATTTGCTGCGGCGCAAGCCCCGGACGGGATCGACCAAATCCAGCACGCCTTTCAAAGCGCTGTCCAGCACTTCGATCCAATCACGCCGGGAGTAGTGCATGAACGGCAGTAACAAGCGCGCGACGATATTGGCGCTGTTGAGATATTTTTTTGCCGGCAGCGCTCGAAGAAAAACGGTTTCATAGGTAAAATAATGATAGCGCTTGCCCATGAAGGAGCTTTTGGTCTCACGCCGGACGGTTTTGCTGGCAACCGGGGCATTGGGGAAATAGACGATGGGGATGACGTCGCATTCGTATTGTTCTTCAAGATGGCTGACATAGCGCGCCAGGTGATGAATCGAAAATTTGTGCGCATCGTGCTGATGTTCCACCAAAAAGATGAAGGCCAGTTGTTCGTACTTCGCCAGCAACGGCACGTCCATTCGCCGGTAAGAATCCGAAAAATAAGTTTTGATCGTTTCCTCCCGTATCGCCTCGATCTCCGGCTCATGCCGGAAGAAATTCACACTTTTGGGCAGCGCAAACGTAATCGCAGCCCAGGGATTCTCGACAAAGATCGTTTTGAAATTCTGATCGTGCGATTGTTCCGGATCAAATGCTGCCATTTCCCCTCCTTTGCGCTCATTGCAGTTTTTTCAAGGAACAATGTTTGATTTTCAGCCGCCGCTGACCGGCGGGAGCAGCGCCAGTTCCTTCACTTGCTGCAGCGAAACATCCGCCGGCACAAACTCGCCGTCAACGGCAAATGAAATCGACGGGAGATGCGGCGCCAACTTGGGAAATTGCAGCGCCAGCCTTTCCGCGATTTGAAACGGCGTCGCGGACTCCGGCGCTTCAATCTCAAGCTCGCGCGCGCCCACGGCATCACGCAAGCTCGCAAAGAGTTGTACAGTGATTTTCATGTCGCCGTTTTGGAATACTTCAGCGCGGTGAGATGATTGAATCCTTGATGCTCGGGGTTTTCCGCAAAGCCGCGATAGATCGCGCGGCATTGATAGCAAATCGTGACGGTGGGCAGCAAATAATAAAGCGCAAAATCGATGGCAGTGGCGATGAAAAGGCTGAGAAATTTTGTATGATAGCTAAAGATCACACCAATCGCGAAGATGATAATACCCAATCGCGGGTTGAAATCCTTTTGCAAATAAAAACGCTGATTGCCGCATACCGCGCATTGCTGGACTTGCTGCGATTGCCGGCTGTGCTCGGTAAAATTCAACGCGATCGGCTTTGCACACTTCTGGCAAATCAGTTGCTGGACATCTGAGGCCGCCTTGTTTTCGGCGCGGCAATGCGGACAGAGAAATTCGACATTCATGTTCGGCTCAATTGTATTCAGGATCTTCGGGGACAAAACGCATATTCAGCACGATGCGGCGCAGTTTTTCAGCGTAATTCAAGCGATCATCAACAATGCCCTGCACCAGGTCCAGCCGCCGCTCGACCGCCGTCGTTTCCAAAAGCTGCTGCTTGTGCTGCACGGGAATGTCAAGTATCGCCGCGACTTGATTGACGATCATTTCAAGCGAAGCATTGCGATCCCAGCGTTCTTCGTTAACGTCGAGTCCCAATACTTGATTGAAATACGTAAAGAATCTTTCGAGCAGGTGATCGCGCGCACGCAATTGCTCGTGGGTTTCGCGCCGCGAGGGCGCATCATCGAGAACGTTGACCAGCGCGGTGTGATAGGGTTTTTCCTTCACAAACTTTACGATCTCGAAACGGTTGAGGCCATGCAGCAGAATATTGAAGCGACCTTGCGGCAGTTTTTCGTAAGCTTCAATGCGGCCCATGCAGCCGACGTTGTACAGCAAGGGCAAACCCGGCATTTCGGGTTGCCCGCCCTCTTTCAACAGAATCATGCCGATCTGCCGTTCGTTTTCCAAAACATCTGTCACCATCTGTTTATAGCGCGGTTCGAAGATGTGCAGCGGCAAAAAAACTTTCGGAAAAAAAACAACATTCGGCAGCGGAAAAATGGGGATTAGAGTCGTCGCCATGACAAGCCTCACATTCGTGGCGCGGTGCATTCGGCCAAGCCGGACACGACATATTGCCGGCAAGGTTTCATCTTAAACAAACTCGTGCGGAAACGCAACGTTTTCCTGCTCGCGTTTTTCTTCTTCAGCAGTCTGCAAGCGCTGCGCCGCCCAACGCGCCGTTTCAGCCAGCATCGGATCAGAATGATCCATAAACCTCTTCACGATTTCCAGAAACGCCCTCTCACCGCTGTTGCCGAGCGCCACGAGAACGTTGCGCATAAAACCACGCCATTTCGCGCGTTTGACCGGAGAATTCTTAAAGCGTTGGCGAAAATCTTCCTCGCTCAACTCTGCCAGCTCAGAGAGCCGCGGCGCCACGGCATTCGGGCGGGGCAAAAACTCCGGCGTCTCCGTCACGGCTGCTTTGCGATTCCACGGACACACGTCCTGGCAAATATCGCAACCAAAAAGATGATTGCCCAGCGGGGCGCGTAATTCATCCGGAATAACGCCGCGCAGCTCGATGGTCAAATAGGAAATGCAGCGGCTCGCATCCAGCACATATGGCGCAACGAAAGCATCCGTCGGGCAGGCGTCGAGGCAGTAGCCGCAGCGGATGCAGGGATGGACCTTCGCGTGCGTCGCCCGCGCCTCTTCTTCCGAGAAGTCGACGACCCCCGAGGTCCCCTTGGTGATCGGGATCTCGAGCCGCGAGGCCGCCTGCCCCATCATCGGGCCGCCCAGAAAGACTCGATTCAATCGGCTCTCGTCGACGCCGACCGTCTCGAGCAGGAAGCGCAGCGGCGTGCCGATCGGCACCCGGTAGTTGCCCTTCTTCACCACCGCCGGGCCGGTG
>SZPB01000356.1 GCA_030263535.1 Cytophagia bacterium CHB2 | reverse complement strand
TACGGCCTGGAAGATTTTATCACCACCCGGCATTTGCGCAACATGGCGAAGATCATGCTCGCCACCGGTTTGATCGTTGTTTATGGTTATGCCATGGAAGCTTTTATGGCGTGGTACAGCGGTAACCAATACGAATGGTACATGATGGTGAACCGCTGGACCGGACCTTATGCGCCGGCTTATTGGGCGCTGCTCCTGTGCAACTTTGTGGTGCCGCAGTTGCTTTGGATCGAAAAAGTCCAAAGCAATACGATATGGCTGTTCATCATCTCCATCGTCGTGAGCATTGGCATGTGGCTCGAGCGTTTTGTGATCGTGGTGACCAGCTTGCACCGCGATTTTATGCCGTCATCCTGGGGCATGTACTCTCCCACAATGTGGGATTGGGCGACGTATATCGGCACGATCGGCTTGTTCTTTGCGCTCATCTTTCTCTTTGTGCGCGTGCTGCCGGCGATTTCAATTTTTGAGATGCGCACACTGGTGCCGGCGGAGGAGGGGAAGTGATCCTGTCAGGGAAGAATCGGATAGATGCCAAAGCTTTATGAGTATTTCGGTCTCGTTGTATTTTTCTTTGCAAATGATCATGAGCCAATTCACGTTCATGGTCGTTATCAAGCCGCTGAGATGAAGGCTGAACTCATAATTGAAAATGGCAAGGTCGTTGAAATTCGGATCAAGCATCTCAAGGGCAAAAAGCCACTGCCAAAATCGCAGCTTTCCGATTTCAGAAAACTGGTTGCGAGTCATGCTGATGAAATCGTCCAAAGTGGGTTGATTTCTTTGTGATGGGCAAGCAAATCAAGTCCAAGACTATCAAGTAGAAATTGAAATGAGCAAGATCAAAATCACATACGAGCCTGCTCTAGAAACCGAGATCATCGAAATCGTGCAGGCGGAATATCTTGACGGCTATCGCCTGAAAATTTGGTTCAATAATGGCAAAAAGCGCATCATCGATTTTGAGCCATTTTTGCGAAGCGCGCGCAATCCTCTTTTCAAAAAATATCTTCACCTAAAAGAGTTGAAAAAATTCTCCATCGTTTATGGCAATTTAGATTGGAATGACTACGAGATGTGCTTCCCGGTAAGCGATTTGTATGAGGGTAAGATTTAGCCTATGAACCTCAACACCAAAAACGAGTCTTCGCTCTACGGCCTCATGGCCGAGTTCGAAACGCCCAACGATTTGCTCGAAGGCGCCAAACGCGCGCATGCCGCGGGCTATCGCAAGCTGGACGCCTACACCCCTTTCCCGGTGGAGGGCCTGGCGGAAGCGATACATGTGCATCGCAACCGCTTGCCGCGCTTTGTTTTGATCGGCGGAATCGTCGGCTGCCTGGTGGGTTTCTTCTTTCAATACTATGCCGCCGTGATCGATTATCCCTTGAATGTCGGCGGTCGCCCGTTTAACAGTTGGCCCTCGTTCATTCCTATCACGTTCGAGGTGACGATTTTGTTCGCGGCCTTCACCGCGGTGCTGGCAATGTTCGCGCTCAACGGCCTGCCGCAGCCTTATCACCCGGTGTTCAACGTCGAACGTTTCGAACACGCCACGCGCGATCGCTTTTTTCTGTGTATTGAAACGCGTGATCCGAAATTCGATCTTGCGGCAACCAAGCAGTTTATGGAAAGTCTGCGGCCTTATGCCGTGTATGAGGTTGAACCGTGAATGGAATGATTCAGACGGCAGACACACTTTGTAAATCAGTCACCAAATAATAGTATGATCATGCGATTTACTCAGATCGAATCTCTAATTTCCATTTTCCATCTTCGATTCCCGCTTCTCCTGCTCGGCCTGCTCGTCATTACTGGCTGCCGGCAAGACATGCACGATCAACCACGCTACGAGCCGCTCGAAGCCAGTACATTTTTTAAAGATGGCCGCGCTTCCAGGCCGCAAGTGCCGGGCACCGTCGCGCGCGGCCAACTCAAAATCGATGAGCACCTGTATTCGGGAAAAATCGCCGGTAAGCCGGTGGACGCGTTTCCCTTTCCCATCACCAAAGACATTTTGGCGCGCGGCCAGGAACGCTACAACATTTTTTGCGCGCCTTGTCATGCGCGCATCGGCGACGGCAGCGGCATGATTGTGCAGCGCGGTATGCGCCAGCCGCCTTCGTTTCACACGCAACGCCTGCGTGAAGCGCCGGCTGGTTACTATTTTGATGTCATCACCAACGGCTTCGGAACCATGTATAGTTATGCCGATCGCGTTACCGTAAATGATCGCTGGGCCATCGTCGCTTACATTCGCGCCCTGCAATTGAGCCAAAACGCCACGATTGAAGATGTTCCTGCAAGCCAACGCCAGCAACTCGGAGCCGCGCGATGAATCAAGCCGAAACGTTAACCCCTGTTTTAAGCCGTTGGCAGCAGCGCGCGCTGATCATTGGCGTGATCGCTTTGGCGTTGTGCGGCGCAGGCGCCTTTCTCAGCACGACACAGTTCTTTCGCTCTTACTTGTTCGGTTATTTGTTTTGGCTCGGCCTCACCCTGGGCAGCTTTGCATTGCTGGCCTTGCACCACATGGTGGGCGGCGGCTGGGGCTTCTCGATTCAGCGCATGCTCGAATCCGGCACACGCACGCTGCCGCTGATGATCGTTCTGCTGCTGCCGCTCGCCTTTGGCGTCAAAGAACTGTATATCTGGGCGCAACCGGAAGTCATGGCGCAAGACAAGCTTTTGCAGCACAAGGTTCCATATTTGAATATCTCTTTTTTTGCGATTCGAACGGCGGTTTATTTCGCCATTTGGGGCATATTCATCTTTTGGCTGAATCGCTGGTCCAAGCGCCAGGATGAAAACGGCGACGCCGCGCTCAGCACGAAGCTGCGCCATCTCAGCGGGCCGGCGTTGGTGATCTATGTGTTGACGCTCACCTTTGCCTCGGTTGATTGGGTGATGTCGCTCGATCCGCATTGGTTCTCGACGATCTACGGCGTGCTTTTCGTCGTGGGAAATGGCCTGCTCACGCTCGCGTTTGTTATCGTCGCAGCGGTCCTGCTGGCCCAGCATAAACCGTTGTCCGAGGTGATGGAGGCGAAGCACTTTCACGATCTTGGCAATTTGATGTTTGCGTTCGTGTTGCTCTGGGCCTACGTGTCGTTTTCCCAGTTTCTGATTATCTGGTCAGGAAATCTGCCGGAAGAAATTCCGTGGTACCTGCACCGGATGCACGGCGGCTGGCAGTGGCTTGCGCTCGCTCTTGTGCTTTTTCACTTCGCCTTGCAGTTCGTGTTTTTATTGTCCCGCAAAGCGAAACGCCGCGTGGAGGTGCTGCGCAAGGTCGCGCTCTGGATGATCGCCATGCGTTTTATTGATTTGTTCTGGTTGATCGCGCCCAGCTTTCACGCAGAACGGTTGACGGTTCACTGGTTGGATATTGTTGCGCCGGCCGGTATCGGCGGCCTTTGGCTGGCCTATTTCGTCTGGCAACTCAAAGATCGCGCGTTGCTGCCGTTGCACGACCCGCGCCTCGAAATTGCTTTTAGCCACAAAGAGCATCAGCATTGAGCCGAAGCAAACGGGAAAATGGCTGATTTCGGCTGGATGCAAGCATTATGATGATGAGAGAATTTTTTGTTTAAGAATTGATTATGCAGACACACGATAACAATCACCGCGGCCACGAAACCACGGACGCGGATGCTCGTTCCCTTTTGTTTTCCGGGCTGGGATTATTGGGTATCATGGCAGTAACGATCGTATTGCTGATTGGTGCCCTCAAATTTCTCGAAAACCGGCAAAAACGCATTGAAATTCCTCCGCATGCCCTGGCCGCACAATCGCAGATGCCGCCGGCGCCGCGCCTGCAAATCACTCCCGAACGTGATTTACAGAACTATTATCTCAAAGAAGACTCGCTGTTGCACGGTTATGGCTGGGTTGTTCGTGAAGCCGGCATTGCGCGCATTCCAGTGGACAGCGCCATGGCGTTGTTGCTCAAGCGCGGCTTGCCGGTGCGCGATCAGAATCTTGCAGCAAAGCTGGAAAATGGAGGAACGCGGCCATGAAAACACGTTTTCACTTTTCGCTCCTTCTCTTGCTAACTTCGCTTCTTTTGTTGTCAAGCCTGCACGCGCAGGGGCTTAACGCCTCCAACCAGCCCGACATTCTCAAAAAGATCGGTATTGATCAGAGATTGGGTGAACAAGCGCCGCTTGATTTGGAGTTTTATGACGAGGCCGGCAACACGGTACCGTTGCAACAATACTTCGGTGAGAAGCCCGTGATTCTCGCGCTGGTATATTACAATTGCCCGATGTTGTGCAATCTGGTGCTGAATGGATTGACGAAAAATCTCAAACCCTTGTCGTTCAGCGCCGGCGAGGAATTCGACATCATCAGCTTGAGCTTCGATCATCGTGAAACACCCGCGCTCGCGGCGGAAAAGAAGAAAAATTATCTCAAGGATTACGATCGAGCCAGTGCGGCCAGCGGTTGGCATTTTCTCACCGGCGATTCGGTCAACATTTCCCGGCTTGCTGAGGCGGTGGGTTTTCGTTATCAATTTGATCCTGTAACCCAGGAATATGCCCATGCTGGCGGCATTATGGTGTTGACGCCGCAAGGCAAGCTCGCGCGTTATTTCTACGGCGTTGATTATCCCAGCCGCGATTTACGCTTGAGCCTGGTGGAAGCCTCCGAGAACAAAATCGGTTCGCCGGTGGATCAACTGCTGTTGTATTGTTATCACTATGATCCGAGAACGGGCAAATATGGCCTGGTGATCATGAATGTGTTGCGCCTGGCGGGCATTGCCACGGTGCTGGTGTTGGTGGCTTTTGTCATCGTCATGCTTCGGCGAGACCGCAAGATGGCTGTGAGTGCAAGAGCGTAGAAACCGCGGTTACCGGTTCCGGTAAAATGTTTTTCAATTTGGCATTTTCATTAAATGGTTTTTTGCGGCAAGCTTTAGATGAAATTCTTATTCATTTGATGGAACGAGCCTAGATATAACTTTTTCACGCTAGTTATTTTTTGAGATTATGGGCAAAGACTTTCAATTTTTTCCTGAACAAGCCTCGCGTTTGGCCGGCGAGGTCGATTTGTTGTACTATTTTCTCATCGGCCTCACGACTTTTTTTACACTGTTGATCTTTTTTTTAATTTATCTCTTTGCCGTGCGCTACCGCCGCAAGTCGGAGGAAGATGCACCCAAGCAGATTCCCGGCTTGCTCAAGCTCGAATTGGCCTGGTCGATCATTCCGTTTATTTTGGCGATGATCACATTTTGGTGGGGCGCGAGTCTATACTTCGAAGCCTACTCCGCGCCGCCCAAAGATGCGATTGAAGTCTATGTCGTCGGCAAGCAGTGGATGTGGCATATCCAGCATCCCAGCGGCCAGCGCGAGATCAACACCCTGCACGTTCCCCTCGGGCAAACCGTAAAGTTAACGATGACCACCGAGGACGTCATTCACAGTTTTTACATTCCGGCGTTTCGCGTGAAGAAGGACGTGGTGCCGGGCCGTTACACACATCTCTGGTTCGAGGCCACCAAAGTCGGCGAATATCATCTCTTCTGCGCGGAATATTGCGGCACGAAGCATTCCGAGATGATCGGCACCGTGGTCGTCATGGAGCCGAATGATTACCAAAACTGGTTGAGCGGCAACGAGAGCGGTGAAACGCTGGCCTCCGCCGGCGAAAAGAAATTCAATCAACTCGGCTGCAGCACCTGCCACGCAAATGTCGCCGGCGCGCGCGGACCTTCGCTGGTCGGCGTGTTTGGATCGGAAGTCAAGCTTGCCGACGGCCGTACCGTGATCGCGGATGAAGGCTATCTGCGCGAATCGCTGCTCAATCCCGGCGCAAAAGTCACAGCCGGCTATCAACCGCTCATGCCCACGTTTCAGGGGCAAATCAATGAAGCCGGAATTTTGCAGCTTACCGCCTATATTAAATCGTTGCAGAGATAACCCTGCCGCCCGGCCGCAACCAGCGTCCGGACGGTGAAATTCAGTAAAGAAAGTGAACAATGGCTACTGCTGTTTTCAAACCTTTTGATCATCAAATTGCTGACCCTGAAGAGATTCCTAAAAAGCATTATCTCAATGCCGGGTTCAGCGCGAAATCCTGGCTGCTCACCGTCGATCACAAGCGCATCGCGATTCTTTATTTGATCTCGGTGACGTTTTTCTTTTTGATCGGCGGTTTGTTTGCCGTGTTTGTGCGTCTCGAGTTAATGACACCCGCTGCGGACTTGATGCAATCCGAGACGTACAACAAAATGTTCACGATGCACGGCATCATGATGGTGTTCTTCTTTCTCATCCCGGCGATTCCCGCAATACTCGGCAATTTCCTCGTGCCGCTCATGATCGGTGCCAAGGATTTGGCGTTCCCACGCATCAACCTCCTGAGTTGGTACATTTATATCATCGGCGGTTTGTTCACGTTTGCCGCGGTGTTGCTCGGCGGGGTCGATACCGGCTGGACCTTCTACACGCCTTACAGCAGCACGTATTCGAACACCAACGTCATTCTCGCTGCGGTCGGCATTTTTATCACTGGTTTTTCCTCGATTCTCACCGGCCTCAATTTTATTGTGACGATTCACAAAATGCGCGCCCCCGGCCTTTCCTGGCATCGTCTGCCGCTCTTCATCTGGGCGCACTACGCGACGAGCCTCATCCAGATCCTCGGCACGCCGGTCGTCGCCATCGCGGTGCTGCTCGTCGCGCTCG
>SZPB01000355.1 GCA_030263535.1 Cytophagia bacterium CHB2 | reverse complement strand
CATCGTCAAAATGCCATGGATACCTATCTCCGCAATCTCTTCACCGGCCAGCGTTTCGACAACACGCAATATCTCTATCATCTCTCGCAAGTGCTGTTGAGCCTGGCGCACAACGGCAATGCCGTGATTCTCGGCCGCGGCGCCAATTTTGTTTTGCCGCCGGAGGCGGGTTTGCGTGTGCGCGTCACTGCGCCGTTGGCGTTGCGTTGCGTGCGCGTCATGCACGAGCTGAGTTGCGATGAAAAGAAAGCCCTACAGGAAATCAACCGGCGCGACAAGGAGCGGAAAGATTTTTTGCAACGCCAGTTTCACGTGCCTGCGGATGATGCCTGCGCCTATGATGTGACCATCAACACGGCGCAGATCGAAATGACGGCCGCTGCGGATCTTTTGATTCGCCTGGTCGAGGCCAAGCTGAAGCCGGTGGAGAGCCGGGCCGAAGCTTAGGATTAACGCCGAACAGTGTCCGTTCCCAATATGATATTCTTGATGATGTTCCTGCAACGGCCTGGCCGGTGCCAGTTAATTTTGCGAACAAATAGCCATCAGCTTTGCACCTTATTCTTTTGATGAGGCGAACATGAACAAAAAATTCTCTGACGCCGTCATGCGGCGTTTCACGGGGAAGGAGGTAACGTTATGTCCAATCATAATCACCATCACGAGATGGATGAGCCCGATGCCACATCCGCCATAATGCGCGATTTGAAGTCGGTGTTGAAGCCGACCTTTCCGGGCCCGGGTTTGTTTGCCAGCTATTATTTTCTCGGTTTTCACATGATGGTCACGTTCTATCTGCTGTTATTGATCATGGCCATGCTGGCAGGTACGGAAGGCAAAAGCCCGAGTTTGATGGCTTTTGTGATTCTGTGGCATGTTTTTGCTGTTCCGATTTGGCTGTTGCGCAACCTCACGCTCAAGCTGTGCCAGAGGCCGCTCGGCATGTTGCTTTGCTTCACAATCATTGCCGGCGTGCTCGTGTTAATCCAGGGGCCCTTGATCACCGCAATGACGAACATCACGAATTGGATCAAGGTGGTACCTGGGGAGACGATTAAGACGATGTAAGCGCGCAGCATTTGGGCGCAGAGGGCGCCTGCCCCAGAACACAAGCATTTTTTCGGCCGTGTAGCTGCAAACCATCGGACAATTGCGGCCTACATAAGGCCAAGACAGGCGAGATGATTCATAACGCCTAAGTGAAGATCATTTTTCAAAAAAAATCACAAGCGCGGCGGAATAGGAATTCAATGATTAAGTCCCGTTTTGATGCGAAGGCTTCTGGTGAAGCATGCAATGGGGTTCGGAGAATCACCAGATTTTTGCAAACGACGGGAAGTGAGAAGTATTATTCTCAAAATAACCCTGCCTGTCACGAATGATTAAGAACCAATTGGAGAACGCATGAGACGATTTTTGTTGGTGAGCCTGGCCTCGCTGACCCTTTGCCTGAGCGCTGCCGCACAAGTTCCGGATAAGGCTTACTTCGAGCGCATGCATCAGGCGACGCGCGCTGCGCTGCAGAAAGAACAGGCTGCCAGAATGAAAAAATTTTCGGCGACGCTTCCCAATAAGCCGTCAAGCGATCCCTCGGTGGACGCGGTTTATTACGATTTGAATCTCACCATTACCACCGCGCCCAACAATCTCGCCGGCAGTGTCACCGGCGTGTTTCGCAGCAAGGTCGACGGTTTGCAGCAGGCGATACTGCATTTTGATGCCCGCGAAGGCCTGGCGCCGTGGAGCGCGTTCAGCGTGTCCGGCAACGCCGCAAGCTGGACGCATGCGAATTGGCTGCTCACCGTACAGCTTGATCGCGCTTATAACGCGGGCGAAACCTTTCAAATCACGGTGAATTATTCCGGCGTGCCGCGCTCGGGTGGATTGAAAGGCTTCGGTTTCGACACCAATGCTTACGGCAACCTGGTGATTTCAACGCTGAGCGAGCCTTACCTCGCGCGCACGTGGTGGCCGTGCATCGATGATCCTGACGACAAAGCCGATTCTGTGCGTATCAGCATCACCGTGCCGCAAAATTTGATCGCGGCTTCCAACGGCTTGCTGGTCGCTGAAACGATTAACGGCAACGGCACCAAGACTTTCGTTTGGAAAGAAAATTATCCCATCACCACTTATCTTGTCTCGCTGGCGATTTCCAATTATGCAACATTTGGCGATCAATTCGAATACGCTCCCGGGCAGTTCATGCCGATCACGCATTACGTTTATCCCGCGCAATTGGCTGCGGCGCAAACGGCATTCGCCACGCTGCCGGAAATGCTGCGCATTTACTCCGATCTTTTTGGCATGTATCCGTTTGTTAAGGAAAAATACGGCCATGCGGTGTTTGAATGGGGCGGGGCCATGGAGCATCAAACGCTGACCAGCATCGGCGGGGTGAGTACGAGCTGGGAATACACCTACGCCCATGAACTGGCGCATCAATGGTTCGGCAATCTTGTGACGTGTCAAAATTGGGGCGACATCTGGTTGAATGAGGGTTTCGCAACGTACAGCGAAGCGTTGTATGTCGAACAACGTTATGGCCCAAAAGCGTATCGTGATTATCAAGTCGCCGGACTTGGTTCGATGTCGAGCTGGGCCCGCGATGCGATTTATCGGTACAGCACGGACGAACCCTGGTACATTTTTCGATTGACGGTTTATGAAAAGGGCGGATGGGTATTGCACATGCTGCGCCGCGTATTGGGCGACTCGGTGTTCATGAAAATTCTGCACGATTATCCCAACGACCCGGCGTTCAAATTCAATACCGCCACCACCGAACAATTTCGCGACTTTTGCGAGCAAGCCAGCGGCCAGGATTTAGACTGGTTTTTTCAACAATGGATTTATGAACCTTATTATCCCATTTACAACTGGGGCTATGCTTATCAAGCAACGCCTGCCGGGCATGAACTGTTTTTGCAAATCGAGCAGAAGCAAGCCAGCGTTTCAGCGGAGTATGATCATGTTTACAAAATGCCCATTGATCTCGAAATTGTCTACGCGGATTTGACCACGGAGAACATTACCATTTGGGATTCTCTGCTGGTGCAAACGTATTCTGTGCCGCTTGACACCGCGCCGCTGGCGGTGAGATTCGATCCGGAGAGTTGGGTGCTGAAAGAAGCGCGCAAAGTGCCGGTCACGGGAATCGAAGATCCCGGCGATGCCGTGCACAGCTTTCGGCTGGCGCAGAATTATCCCAATCCGTTCAATCCTGAAACCATCATTCAATATGAGCTGCCGGAAGCCGGTTGGGTGGAATTGACGATTTACAACACTCTCGGCGAGCGTGTTTATGCCTTTGCTCCGGTTTTTCAAGCTGCCGGAAATCATAACGTGAAATGGGAGGGCAGAAATGAAGCGGGGGCAATGCTGGCAAGCGGCGTGTACGTCTATCGGTTGAAAATGGCAGGCCATGCGCAAGTGAGAAAAATGATTTTGTTGCGCTAAGGAATGCCAGTCAATAAACATGCCCATTTCCTGCAACCGCTAATTAACGCGAATGTACGCCAATAAATTTCTAATTCGCGCTTATTAGCGTTTATTCGCGGTTTGAGATATGAAAAATTTATTTAATTCTGATTCCTAAGGATATTTGACCTGTGGCACGTTGAATTCACTCAAATACTGGAGACCCGTATGAAACTCTTGAGAATCGCGCGTGTGCCGCCGGTGGTGGTGGCCCCGCAAGACACGGTGCAAGCGGCAACGGAAAAAATGTGTGACGTCGGCGTGGGCGCAGTGGGCGTGATTGATAAAGACGGCAGGTTGGTCGGCATTTTCACTGAACGCGATCTCATGCGGCGCGTCGTGCGGCCAGGACTCGCTGCGCACGAAACGCGCGTCGAAGAGGTGATGACGCGCGACCCGCTGATCGCCCCGCAAGAAATGGAAGCGAGCGATGCCTTCGAGTTCATGACCGACAAGCATTTCCGCCATCTGCCCATTGTCGATCACCTCGGGAAATTACAGGGCATGCTCTCTGTGCGGCATCTCATGCGGCATTTGGTCGAGCATCTCTCACACGAATTGGATGGGATGAATGCTTATTTGGGCGCAGATGCGCCGGGAGGAGACTGAGAAGGCGCAGGTGGCAAGTTGCAGGTGCAGGTGATAGGTTGTGTCGGTCAACAATCTCAACAACCAACAACCAACGACCAACAACCAACGACCAACAACCAGAGACCAACGGCCAAAACACAGGCACGAACCACAAACCTCAAGAGGAGAACTATTATGCCAATGCTGCAATCGTTGCAAGCGCATCTCGACGCGCAGCGTGTGCCGTATGAGGTGATTCATCATCGCCAGGATTTTACCGCGCAAGAGACGGCTGCGCACACGCACACGCCCGGCAGAATGTTCGCCAAAACCGTGATTCTTAGCGTCGATCACAAGTACTGCATGTTCGTGTTGCCCGCCAGTGATCATATCGATTTTGAAAAAGTGCGGCGGACGCTGAACGCGCGGGAGGTTCGCCTGGCAGATGAATATGAAATCGCGCGCGTCTGCCCGGATTGCGAGCCGGGCGCCATGCCGCCGTTCGGCAATCTTTACAAACTGCCACTTTACGTGAGCCACCGCCTGACCGAAGATCACATGATCACATTCAACGCCGGCACACATCAAGAGGTGATGCGCATGCTCTATCGCGATTATGACCGGTTGGCGCACCCGATTGTCACGAATTTTACCATGGAACATTGAGGCGGCGTGAGACCCTTGATTCCAACGCCGGCTGAGCTTGTCGCGGCGCCTGAGCTTGTCGAAGGCGAGCTTGTCGCGGCGCCTGAGCTTGTCGAAGGCGAGATTGTCGAAGCCCGTGCGGGTGTCACATGTTTTCACACCGTCTGATTGAAAGGAGGCGGCTTTATGCCCACTTATGAATACCGCTGCAAAGAATGCGGCCATCAATTCCTCGAGGCCTTGCGCGTGGCGGAGCATGACAAGAAAAAACCGCAATGCCCGAAATGCAAAAGCAAGAAAGTCGAGCAAGTGTTCTCGACCTTTTTTGCCAAAACCTCCAGCAAAACCTGAGGGACGCGTATGCCCAGCTTTGAATCCGTTCTGGATTGGCGGTACCGGCACACCCGCACGATTGCGCGCTGTCTCGCGCTGCTTTGGGCGAGCACGTGGGTGTTTTTTGGCGCAAGCGCGGGTTTCAGCGAAGGTTTGACGCCTGCCAAGGTTTTGTTGCACGCGACCGTGCCGGGTTTGATTTTTTTGCTGACCGCAGCCATTGCTTGGCGCTGGGAAATGCTCGGCGCTAAGCTGTTGCTGCTGGAAGGCCTGCTCATTTTCGCGTTTTATCCGGTCATCACGTGGGGCGCAACTTCTCTTACCGGCGTTTTGTTGGTCATCTTCACCATGGCGCTGCCGCCGTTGTTGGCAGGAATTCTATTACGCGAAAATTGGCATCGCGCCAGAGTCTTGCGTTTGCTGACTAACCGGATGCCGTGAAGTGTTGGGTATCCCTCAACATTTCCACGGCAATTTTTTGCGCGCTTTGGCGAAAGAGCAGACGAGGTGAGGCGTTTTTTGCCAAAATTGCCCATTCTCAAGACTGCGAAAGCACTCATCTTTTTTCCCACAGTTGCAAACCGTTTGCTGAATTTTGTTCACCACACCTCATACCGGCCCGGCAATATTCTTAGAAATATAGATACTTACACACCGTGAGATTTTGTCTCGTCGCGCCTATTTTCGGCATGTTGTTTGTCATCTGATGAAATGATTCAGTAACCGGGTTTGAAAAAGAACGGCAATCGTTGAATTTGCAATCGAATTGATGAAGCTTTTGTTTGAAGGAGGTTGAGTGATGAAGAAAAGGTTTTTGCTTGCCGGCGCAATGATCTTGCTCTTTGCGATCGTCGTCATGGCGCAAGACGGACGCCGCGGCTCAGCGCGCGAACGCTGGGACAGCGATGAGATCGTGACGCTCAAAGGCGAGATCACCGACGCGGCAATGCCGGTGGCCAAATTCAAATGCGAAGGCAAGGAATATGCCGTGCATTTGGGGCCGCTGTGGTTTTGGAAACAGAAGAACTATGAACTCAAAAAAGGCGAAGCCGAGTTGCGCGGCGAACTGGAAAAGGAAAGCGACGGTTTGCATTTTTATCCCTATTCGGTGACGCAAGGCTCCGCAAAAATCGAATTGGCGGATGATGACGGTGTGCCGCATTGGTCGGCGCGCAGCGGCCGCGGCATGATGAAGTCCGGACGCCATCATGGTCATCACCGCGGCTGTTGCGGCAGATGCTGCGACTAACCGGAGCAGATGATGCCAATATCTCGACAGCGGCCGGCAGAATCGCCGCATCGCGAGCCTCTCAACGAGCGGCCACGCATGGTGGGCTTCTTGTGTATGAGTGGTGCGCAAGTGTTTTATGACGTTTCCAATCCCGTTCGGCGAAAACTGCCGGCCGATTTCACCGGCATCGCGGTGGAGTGCATCCTGCAGGTGCATGCGCGCGAAATCTTCAAAGCCTTTCGCTTTGGCGCGGAAGGGGTTTTGCTGGCCGCCAGCCCGCAATGCCCGTGCGGACATGGCGAAGACCAAGTCCACCGCCATATGGCAGAATTGCGGCGGGCGCTCACGGGCTATGGCATCGACTTGAAACGGTTACGGTTGGAATGGATCTCGGCCGCAGAGGAACAAAAATTTCTGCAAGTGGTGAATGAGATGATGGAGAGCCTGCAGCAATTATCGCCTCTGCGGC
>SZPB01000354.1 GCA_030263535.1 Cytophagia bacterium CHB2 | reverse complement strand
GTTCGCGGAGAAGCCGGCCAGCGTTGCCACAACGGATCAAATCGAAAAAGTCGGGGAAGAGGAATTGAAAAAACGCCAGGCGGAGTTGGAGGAGAAGCTGAAGGATTTGGAAGGGCAACTAGCAGCAAAAGGGGAAACGCCGGCGGGCGCTGCCTCCGGCGGCTTTGAGGAAACGCGCGAACCCATGACCTTGCCCTCGCTTGCCGGCACTTGGCGCACCGCCCAGGGCGTATCGTATTACATTCAACAAAATGCCAATGCCATGACGCTACAGGAAGTCAATCCGATCTATGGCGTCACGGCTGTGGGACAGGGAACGATTAACGGGCAAAATGTGCAATTCAACATAACCACGGCCGTGGGAACCTGGGGAAGCGCGCAACTCAGCCTCTCCGCAGACGGCCGGCAATTGAATGGCTACTATTCTGATGCCGTGACTGGAGCTGCGATCCCGTTGGCATTGTTCCGTTGATGGCTCACCCCAATAAAGCTTCACAAAACTGCCCCCCGTCTCCGTTCATGAATCAAATGCGTTGCATATCGGTTCTAATGAAAACGCCTGGAGACCATGTGCCTCCAGGCGCGGAATCTATTCGGACAATTTTTTCAACGTACCCAGCAACAGTTTGTAATAATTTGCCACCGAGGGAATCTTTACCCGTTCGTCCGGTGAATGCGGAAACTCGATTTGGGGACCCAGCGATACCATATCCATGCCGGGATATTTCATGCCGATAATGCCGCACTCCAAGCCCGCATGAATCGCTTTCACCGCCGGTTCAACGCCGAACAACTCTTGATGAACTTGCTTGGCGACCTGCAACACGTGTGAATTGAGATTCGGTTTCCAGCCGGGATAGCCCGCGTCTTCTTTCACACTCGCGCCAAAGGACTCCGCAATGGCGCGAATGCGATCGCGCAGCGCCTGCAATGCCGTGTTCACCGAGCTGCGCGTGCTGCAATGAATGTGGAGACTCTTCTTGCGTGTGTCCACCACGGCGAGATTTGTGCTGGTTTCTACCAATCCGGGGATGTCATTGCTCATCATCGCAACGCCGTGCGGCAAAGCGTGCAACAGGGCAAGGGCGCGGCGCGTCGTTTTGCCGGTCCAACATTGTTTGGCGCGGCCTTTTTCAATGGTCACCGCCAGATTCGGCTCGACGGTAGCATATTCCGCACGAATGGCGTCGATTTGTGCGTGCAGGGCTTCAAGAAAATCGTTCTGCTTTTTATTGGGCACGAGCACGGTGGCAAAGGCCTCGCGCGGAATCGCGTTGTGCTTGTTGCCGCCGGAAATTCCGGTGAGATAAAATTTCAGGCCGCGCGCCGTGATGAGATGATACAGCGCGCGCGCCAGCAGTTTGGTGGCATTGCCGCGCTGCAAATGAATGTCGACGCCGGAGTGTCCGCCGCGCAAACCCGCCAATTTTAGCCGCAAGACTTTCAAATTTTTGTCAACACGATCTTCCTTGAGCGGCAGCGCCAAATCCGTGCCCGCGCCGCCGGCGCAGCCGACATACAATGCGCCCTCTTCTTCCGTGTCGAGATTGATCAACTGCCGGCCGGTAAGCAAATCTTCGGCAAGATTGTTGGCGCCGGTAAGGCCGGTTTCTTCGTCAACGGTAAACAGCAATTCCAGCGGCCCGTGTACGGCGTCTTTTGCTGCCATCAGCGCCAACGCCGAAGCCACACCGATGCCGTTATCCGAACCGAGCGTGGTGCCGGTCGCGCACAGATACTCGCCGTCCAGCCGCGGTTTGATGGGATCCTTCTCAAAATCGTGTTTAACATCGGAATTCTTATCATTGACCATGTCGAGATGAGATTGCAGCACGGTGATCGGCGCATTTTCTCGCCCGGCAGAAGCGGGTTTCTTCACCACCAAATTGCCGGCGGCGTCTTGCTGATAACTTAAATTGTGCTTTTTCGCAATGCCGGTGACATACTCGGCTACTGCTTTCTCATTGCCCGAGCCGCGGGGGATTTTCAAAATTTCATCAAAATGCTGCCACAGGCTGCGAGGCTCCAGCTCAGATACAAATGACATTTGCAGGCTCCTTTCCGGGTGGGGATTCGAATGTATACGCAGGGGGATTTCTAAGCGCGAGAATGATTAACGTCCGCGCAACAATTTCTATTGAGTAGAATCAAATTCAGCAAAACAGCAAACGTTTCTCCCGAAGATAAGATTGCAATACGGACAAACGACAGCACCCTCATCCTGATAAACGAGCAGCAGGCGGGACCACATCTCCGAACGGCGGGATCATGCCATATGCGGCTCGAACGGCCGGCGATACTTGACCAGGCGCACGCTGTTGCCCTTGCGATTGAAATGCACCTCATCCATGAGACGATACATCATGTAGATGCCGCGGCCGCGCGGCTTGTAGAGATTTTCCGGCGCCGTGGGATCCGGCAACTGGCGATGATTAAAGCCCTTGCCGTTGTCGGTGATTTTGATTTCAGCGAGGCGATCATCGATTTTGGCCTCGACTTTCACGCGCTGCGTCGCATCGAAGCGGTGGCCGTGCTCCATGGCATTGGTGAGCGCTTCCACAATCGCGATTTTGATATTGATCTCTTCCAAGCTGATGATGCCGAAGCGCACGAACATTTCCGTGAGCTGATTGGCTGCGCCGGTGACGTAGTCAAGGCTGCTGGGCAGCTCGAAACGCACGGTTTGCCGCAGCCCGGGCAGCAGCCGCCCGGGCTTAATGGTGTCGTGATGAAACACCAGAATTTTGCGCAACGCGCTGAGCACTTGCCGGGGCTGATAGGGCACGGGGATCAAGTGCAGCGCGCCGGCATTGAGCGCGCCGATGGCGTCATTCATGCGGCTTTTATCCGCCAGCACGACGATCGGCAAAAACGGAAAACGGTTACGTGTGACCGCCACCATTTGCGAGGCCGGCATGTCGGAGGCCGGAATTTCGAGCAGCAGCGCATCACAAAATTTTTGCTGCAGAATGCTCAACGCATGCTGCGCCGAATTGGTGATTTGCACTTCCATGCCGTTTTCGCGCAAGGCTTGTGTCAGCTCGTCATTGCGTTTGGCATGGCCGTCAACGAGCAAGAGCCGCGGGACATAGGCTTCCACGGGAGGGCGTGAGGTTTCGACTTTCAGACCGGCATCCTTTCCGCGTTCGGGAATCGTCGCGGGGAAATCGTGATTTTTGCGTCGTAAAATCAGCATATCTCACTCGCGAGTTGGTGATTTTTCATGCGCATCCTAATAAAAATGACACCTGATCGCCCCGTCATTCATTTTTCTTCCTCTAGTCATTATTATAACAGCCCCTCGCGGCGCTTTTTGCCATTCACTGCAGCAGCGATTGCCGCTTAAACCACGGCCTCATATCTGGGCGCGAAACGCCTCCGGCGTTGTTGCGGCGGGCTGAGGATAATCGGTATTTTCAGATGGCACGTGGGACAGCGGCCCTCCTCAAGGTTCATTTCATATACGGCATGCCCGGTGCGCCGGATGAGCAGCGTGCGGCACGCCGGACAATAGGTATTGTTGCCCTCGCGTGTTGCGACATTGCCGATATAAACATATTGCAAGCCCAGCGTCAACGCCAGCAGGCGCGCCTCTTCCAGCACCGCGGCCGGCGTCGGCGGCAAGTGCATCAACTTGAAATCCGGATGAAAGCCGGTAAAATGCAACGGCACTTCCGGCCCGAGGTTGTCAAGAATCCACTGGCACATCGCGCGAATCTCATCAAGGGAGTCGTTCAATGTCGGAATGATGAGATTGGTAATCTCCAGCCAGGTTGTGCCGCGCCGCTTGAGCATTTTCAAAGTTTCCAGCACGGGCGCGAGATGAGCCAGGCACGTTTTGCGGTAGAAATTTTCGGTGAAACCTTTAAGATCGATGTTGGCGGCGTCGATATGATCAAACACCGCAGGCAGCGCCTCGGGCGTAATGTAACCGGCGGAGACCATCACGGTTTTCAATCCGGCGGCGTGCGCGGCTTTGGCAATGTCGATGGCGTATTCCGCCCAAATCACGGGATCGTTATACGTGAACGCGATGCTGGGGCAATCGCGCTGCAACGCCGTTTCCACAATCGCCTCGGGCGCAAACGCATAAGCGCGCTCATGATCATAGCGCGCTTTCGAGATGTCCCAATTCTGGCAAAATTTGCAGCCGAGATTGCAGCCGGCCGTACCCAGCGAAAGAATGCGTGTGCCCGGGAGGTAGTGCGAGAGCGGCTTTTTTTCGATGGGATCGATGTGAATGGCATAGGGATTGGCATAGGCGAGCGCGTAAAGCGTGCCGCCTTCATTTTTGCGCACGAAACAGAAGCCCGTTTGCCCGTCGCCAATTTCACAATAGCGCGGACAGAGGTAGCATAGGGCCTTGCCATTATCCAGCTTCTTGTAAAATTGTGCCTCGATCATGCCATTCCTTAAATCTCTGAAAACGGCTGAAAATACGTATCTAAAGGGCAAAAAGCAAGCCTGGAATCTGAATATGAAAATGAAATAATGGCGCGCATCATGCCGCCGCCGGCGCTGTTGTGGCGGGAATGAAATGAGTTTTAATTTATCAGAACAAATCTTGGTCAAATGTGGAATGTGGATTTCGGATTGTGGAATTCGAAAAGATTTTGTAACGCGAGAGTCCAATCCGCAATCAACAATCCGCATTCCGAAATGATTTGATTTGGGGTTGTGGAATTCAGATTGGGGATTGAAAAGCCTGTGCCAGAAAGCCGCGCCAAATCCGCAATCCCCGACAGATTGATTTGAGGTTGGGAAAATTCGAATTGCGGGATTCGAAGAGATTTTGCGACGAACAGCCCAATCCGCAATCACTAATCCGCATTCCGCAATCAAATGCCCTTGCTTTACCGTTTGAAGTTTGTTATCATGCAAACACTTTTCCTGCCAGCGTCATAGTTTTTTCAAGCTCGTCACGGCTGTTTTTAGAAAATTGAGGTTGAGTTTCTGATCAGGAGTAACTTGATGCCGAAAGATCAGAATGATCATACCATTTCCAATGGTCCGAGTTTCCACGCCAACAAGTCTGGGGCGGTAAATTATCAATTACCCCACATTCCCTACCTTCGTATGCGCTTCTCTTTACTGGCGCAACGAGATTCGCATTTACCCTTCTTCAAAGGCTCGCTCTTGCGCGGCGCGTTTGGCCATGCGCTGCGCCGCACCGTTTGCGTCATGGGGCCGCAACAGCCTTGTGAGACCTGTCTCTTGCGACGCCAATGCGCTTATCCCCAGTTGTTCGAAACTTTCGTCGAAGGCGAGCCCCCGCCCTTCTTGCGCGGCCTGGACACGGCCCCGCGCCCTTACGTTTTTGAACCATTTGATCAACAACAACATTACCGCGCCGGTGAGTCGCTGCGCTTTGATTTGCTTCTGTTTGGCAAAGCCATACCACTTCATCCCTATGCCATCTACGCCGTTGCACAGATGGCCTCAGAAGGCCTGGGCTACAAGCGCTTCCCTTTTGACTTGCTGAAAGTCGAATGGCAGGAGGGGGAAAACAAACAGCAAAAAGAAAAAGGCAAACAGCAGGAAGGCGATATCGAGCCGCGGACAGCAACCGGCGAGATTGAATGGCGGTTGTTGTATGATGGTGCAAGCAAGCGTTTGCACGAAAATCCCTCGCCGCAACTGGTTTCAGCGATAACTCATTCCACCGTATCTTCGGCGCAGATCACATTCCAAACACCCACACGCCTCAAATTCAATAATACTCTGACCAGTGAATTCTCCTTTCGCATGCTGGCGTTCAAAATGATCCGCCGCGTGTTGGAATTGGCGCATTTTCATCTGCCTGGGGCAAGTCTCGATTGGGAATTCCACGATTTGCTTACTGCCGCCAATTCCGTCAAGATCACCCGGCGGCAATTGCAGTGGGTCGATTGGGAACGCCGCAGTAACCGCCAAAACACGGAGATGAAGATGGGAGGATTTGTCGGAGAAATTGTCTTGGAGGGCGACTTGGCGCCGTTCATCCATTTGCTGCGTACCTGCGAGATTGTTCACGTGGGTAAAGGCGCGGTGTTTGGCAATGGGAAGATTGCTTGTGAAACCGCCCCGTGATAAATCGCGGGGCTAAAATTTCGAAGGACGCTGAAGCGCCCTCGAATTCCAGCGCCATTCGTGGCGCTTGCATTTTTTAGCCCGGCGATTCATCACCGGGCGGGAATCGTATCATCCTATTTCAAAATGGAGGGTCCCATGTCCTATTGGCGATTGCATTATCACGGCGTTTGGGCGTGCAAAAATCGCGAGGCGTTGATCACCCCGGAGTTGGAACCCATACTCTACGCCTATCTGCGCCGCAAAGGCCTGGAATTAGGCGCGATTATGCACATGATTGGCGGCATCGCAGATCACATTCATACGGTTTTTTCTTTGCCACCGAAATATGCCGTGGCTGATTTTATCGGCAAACTCAAAGGGGCAAGCTCACATTGGGTGACACATGTTTTGAAACACCCGGGCGCATTCGAGTGGCAACGAGGCTACGGCGTGCTTTCGTTTGGCGACAAAGCTCTCTCTGCGGTCATTGCCTACGCCCGCAATCAAAAAGAACATCACAAAAATCAAACCACCCGCGAGGTGATGGAAAAATGGAGCGAGGAAGAGGATGGGGTGGTGGTGTATTGGGATGAATCGGGTGGCGAGTCTACTGCGCGATGAATCTCGCGGCTAAAATTTGTAAGAGCGTTAATGCGCCCTCAAATTTTAGGGCCATTCC
>SZPB01000353.1 GCA_030263535.1 Cytophagia bacterium CHB2 | reverse complement strand
CCGATTTCAGACCGGGGCGCGAAGGGATTTTTGCCGCATCCCAAAAGCAATAACAACAGGAGATATGTTTTTCGCATTGCTCTGCTCCTCAAACGCTTTGGGTTTCTTGATAGGGTTGCAGTGGTTCGTTCTCAACGATCGCTTCTTGCGGATTTTGAATGCAACCGGCGTGCAAAAACAAAAACAAGAAAACATACCAAAGAGCCGTTGTGACATTACGAAATTGTCGAAACATATCTTGCTCCAAGAGAACAAAAGGCCCATTCACACTCGCTCAGAGCGTAAACAGGCCTTGAATTCTTTATAAAAGAATTTTTCGTTGTGTGGCGGCGACAGTCGGGTAATGTCGTCAAGAACTTCATTTCACCCCGCTTTCTAATTTTGACGGAAGATAATAAGTTGGGGGGGGGGTAAAATGCAAGCGGAATTTTTATACTGTTTTTTCTTGACGAGGAAAAAAGCTCATTCCTCTCGAATCGCGCTGGCAATTGGAATCTGTTTCAAACGTTCTTCTTCTGTTCCCATGGCAGCAGAAGGCTCTTCAAAACTTCAATGCCACTGTGTTTCGTTCGCGGGAAAATAGGTGCATGTCTCGTTCGCGCTATCGCAAACGGTAATTACGTAGTCGAATTCCATATTCATGTATTTGTCGATATGATCCGCAGTGTGCCGTGAAATGTCGGTGCCTTTCTCTGCCATGGCCTTGATTGCCAGCGGATTGACGCGCGTCGCTTGCGTGCCTGCGCTGAAAACTTCATAACGATCGCCGGCGAGATGGCGCAACAGGCCCTCCGCCATCTGGCTGCATGCGGAGTGGTGTGTACAAATAAAAATGGCGCGTTTTTTTGACTGGCGTCCAAATTGAGCCATTGGGTGGTGTAAAAAATTTCTTGCAAGATAACCTGGACTTGTGAAAAGCTAAACGCTTGTCACAAAACGGTCTGCCGTTGTGCTCGCCCGATCAAGCAAAATTCTTGAGTTGTTTGCTGAGCCACGCCCTTGCCAGCCGCCAATCACGCCGCACAGTGGGCACGGAAACGCCAAGCACTTCGGCAATCTCTTCGTGTTTCAACCCGCCAAAGAACTGATACTCCACCACCCTGCTTTGACGCTCATTGAGGGTTGCCAATTCGGAAAGCGCTTCATCCAGCGCCACCAGTTCTTCGGCGCGCGCAGCGCGGGGCCCGGCTTGTTCATTGAAGGTCACCAGCGGCTGGCCGCCGCCGCGCTTTTCTGCGAGACGGCTGTGCGCGTAGCTGATCAAAATACGGCGCATGGCCTGCGCCGCGAGGGCGAAGAAATGCGCACGGTTCTGCCAGGTGACACGCCGCTGGTCGCTGAGTTTGAGATAGGCTTCATGAACCAAAGCCGTGGCGTTCAGCGTATGGCCGGCCCGCTCACCGCGCAGTTGCCGCTGCGCCATGGCGTGCAGTTTTTCATAAACCAGCGGCATGAGCGCATCCACCGCGGCGCGACGGCCGCCGCTCAGATCGAGAAGCAATTGCGTGATGTCAGTTTCTGCGTTGGGCATGACAGCTCAACTTGTTTTCCGCGAAATGGCTGTTCGGGTAATGATCATTTCAAATATCACCAAGCTCGGTGCTCTGTTACCCAAATTTGTAGGAGTGTTTCTTGAAGTGTCATTCCGCCAAGCAGGGTTTTGTGAAAAGCTCGGCATCAGGCCTGGAACGTCACCAGATTCTTCCAGAATGACAGGATGCTCATATAAACAAATGTAACAGTACTCTGGAATTGCTGCGATTGAAAGCCCCAAAGTAGGGTTTTCATCAGGCAGAAGCAACAGGGAAGCGCCAAACAGCGTTGGAGCAATTTGACCGGAAGCGGAATGTCGTGCAGCGCAAGCCGGTTTTCGTCCGAACGAAGTCCGGCTACCAAGGCAAATGTCGTTGGCCTGAAAACAAAAAAAGCCCGTCGCTCAACCAGCGCCAGGCTTTCTCGTTTCGCAGTCACAGCTCACGTATTCTTTTTCCAGGTGGGATGCGTGATGCTGTGGTAATTGATTTTGTAATTCAGCGCGCGCGGCGAGATGCCCAGCAATTGCGCCGCATCTTTCTGCACCCAGTTGCGCAATTCCAGCGCGCGCAAGATCGCTTCTTTCTCGATGACTTCGAGGTTGAGCGTGTCCAGCGAGATCAAATCACCGTCGTTTGAGCGGCGGCGATCCTTGCCGCCGGCGGCGAAGTAATCCTTGCCGGCCATCGACAAATCTTTCGGCTTGATCTCCTCCCCTTCTTCCGAAACCAGCACCGAGCGTTCCACCAAATTTTTCAGCTCGCGAATATTGCCCGGCCATTGGTGATTGGCAAGCAAATCCATGGTCTCTTCGGAGAAACCGCGGGTTTTCTTGCGAATCTCGCGGGAGAATTTGCGGCGGAAGAATTCGGCAATCAGCGGAATGTCCTCGCGGCGCTTGCGCAACGGCGGAATATGCAGCGTCACGACATTCAAACGGTAGTACAAATCCGCGCGAAAGTTGCCCATCTCGATCTCGGTCCACAGATCCTTGTTGGTGGCCGCGATCACCCGCACGTCGACTTCGATGGCGCGATTGCCGCCCAAACGCGTAAAGGTTTGGTCCTGCAACACGCGCAGGATTTTTGCCTGGGTGGAAAGGTGCATGTCGCCGATCTCGTCGAGAAAGAGCGTGCCCTCGTGCGATTGCTCGAACTTGCCGATGCGCGTTTGATAGGCGCCGGTGAATGCGCCTTTCTCGTGGCCGAAAAGCTCGCTTTCCAGCAAGTTTTCCGGCAACGCGGCGCAGTTGACCTTGACATAAGGTTTGGCAGCGCGGTGGCTGATAAACTGAATCAAGCCGGCAATGAGTTCTTTGCCGGTGCCGGTTTCGCCTTGAATCAGAATGGTGGCATTGCTTTTCGCCACTTTCTTGATCAGCGAAAAAATTTCTTTGATTTCCGGGCTGCGACTGACGAGGGGATAATGATAGTCGAAGCCGAAATTTTTACCCCACGAACTCTCCACGTCCGGTGGTATGCTATCCACCAGATCAAGTTCCTTCACGTCTACTGTTGTCACGATGCTCTCACCCGCTGGTTTGTCGCCGGCGATCTCCATCCTTGAGAGATTACCGGCCTCCTTCTGCCGTGCTTTGTGAGAAAGCCGGCAAGATCATTCCGCTCGACGACCTTGTCGAACGATCGATCAATTCCACATCATATGGATTGAGTTGGGGGGAGTGAACTGCCGATTTGCCGTGAACGATTGTGCTGATCGGCGCACTCGCATGCGACTCTTTGCTGGCATCGCCGCCACTCCATCATCGCGCAGGTGAGCAGCGAGGCTTCTGGTAAGCCGCTTACGATTTGGCAATCTCCATACCACGCGTCATTACAAATGCGTTTTGCCTTTCAAATGAATGGCAATTTTGTGAGACTGTCACAATTCGTAATCGGCTTTACAGATTTTCAATACCTTACACTTTCGAAATCATGCAAAGTCGCAGATAAGTTACAACGATCCGTTCACATTTTCAACGCATATTATGTAATTCAAAGCTCTTATATGATCCGCTATCGAACGGGTGTTTCACTGTGAGACACTTCGAGTTACATTTTGGTACCCACTCCACAAACAGGAGTATAGTAGCACCTAGCCCCTTCAAATGCGGAAATGAAATTGCCGCCTGCTGTATTTCTGCTGAAACGCCCGAGTTTCAAAAAAGGAAAAGCGTCCGAAAGGCGTGTTGGTGTGTGCTTGCACAATCGTAACCAGCAAGCTTGGAACAGATGCCCGAGATGACTTACAGCTTCGGCCGCGCTGAGGCCACATAGCCCGTCATCTCAAGATACCCTTTCCCGGTCACCTGCCGGCCGGCTTTGGTGCCGGTGGTATTGACATAACCTTCCCAGTAAACCACACCGGTGCTCTGTCGCGTGTCCAGCTCTTGATTCTCAACCGGGGTGGTGACGGAAAGCGCATAATCGGCAAAACGCAGTTTCCATGCAAGAGGATATTTGCTTTCGGGCATAATTTTACTTTGCCGCCAACCTCCGGGCTCGACTTCGAACTCACTCGCAGAAAGGTGACGCGTGGCGCCGCCCGGCAGAATCAGGGTTCCGGCAGAAAACGGCGAGGTCGCACCATTTGCCCGGCGCAGGCGATAAAGCATGATCGCCGTGGAATCCGACAAATGCAAGCTGAACCAATCCCAGCCGGCCATTTCGCCTGAATCGACGCCGGTGAAGAATTCATGATCCATCCAGCTCGCACCACTGACGCGCGCCGAATCCGCGCCGAGAACCAATTGCCCGGTCGTTTTGAGATTCGGCAAAGAATAATAATAGGAGGCTTCGCCCGGCTGCGCGCCTTTTTGAACCAGTCCGTTATTGCCGTGCAAAACCGGCGGAGTTGTGTGTTCCAACACAAATGCAATGCTGCCAAAGCCGCTGGCGGCCTGCAATTGCCAAAGCTTGCCCGCGCCCCGCGCCGACCAATCTCCAACAAAAGCGTGCAGCGAATCCCGGCTCGCGCCGGCAAGCTGCAACGCGCCGCGCGCGATTTTTTGATCGTAATAGAATTTTCTCTGGGCGATGTCGGTAATGCCAAAATGCGCGACATAGCCATCGCGGAAGGCCCAAGCCGATGCCCGGTTTGCCGGAGCAGGGGTCAAGGCATTGCGGAAAATGGCGAATTGATAGCCGAAAGCGCGGCCATCTTCACTTTGGAGATTGCCGGTGAAATACCACCATTCCGTGCGAAATTCCGGATGCTGGCCGTGATCGCGCGGGAATTGCCAGGCGCGGGGGGAGAGGGCCTGAATAAATGAGGCTTTTGATTTCTGTTTTTCCCGCGTATCAGCTTGAGTTGGCCGGCCAACCGAAGCAAGCGCCAAAGCCCAGGCAACGATTCCGAGAAGGCTCAAAAAAATTTTCATCAGCGATCCTATAAAATAAAAACGCCCGCCCCGGTCTGGGGCGAGCGCGGAATATAACCGTCAAAAGCAATGCGGTCAATTCAAATCTGAGGCTATCTCACCATCGCCAATTTCTTCCACTCGCGAAACTCGCCGGCGATGATTTGATAAAAATAAACGCCCGCCGGCGTGAGTTGGCCGGTTTGATCTTTGCCGTCCCAGATCATCTCATGATAACCCGCGGCCATGGGCCGGTCAACCAAGCGCCGCATTTCCAGGCCCATGAGATCGAAAATCACCAACTGCACTTGCGTTGCTTCTGGAAGTCCAAAGCGAATGCTGGTAGCGAGGTTCTGTTGTGAGCTTTGCATCGAGCGATTGAAGGGATTGGGATAATTTTGCGACAGGGAGAAAACCTCGGGCAGCGAAGCGCTTTCTTCTGCAACCGGTGCGGAAGCTTTGTTGAAGCCCTCTTCGACATAATGCGTGTCATAAACGATTTGGCCGTTGCTGGTGACTTTCACTTGCAGTTCCATATCCACCGGCAGCATTTGCCGGGTATATTGCTGCGAGGTGCCGGCGACGCCAGACCAGTTGGGTTCACCCGCTTCGCGGAATCGCCATTCGTAAGTGTACGAGCCATTGCCGCCGGAGGGATTGGCTGTCCAGGTGCCCAATGCTTTCCATTCCAACATCGTAGGCCCCGTGATGGTAACTGAGGGAGGATTCAAAATGCCACGAAGAGTGTAGGCATAAGTGACGCTACCTGGGGCGACAGGATACCAGCCGATATATTGGCCAGTTGCAGCAACACGCTTCTCATAGATGTAGCTTACCAATTGGCAGCTATTCATTGCTTCAGTCCCTGCTACGATGCCCGTATAAGTGTAACCCAATTGCGCTGTGCTCGACGGCCATTTCACCCGGCCGTTTGAGCCGGTCCTTCGCCCCCAAATTACTGGAACGGAAGTGAAGGCTTCTGACCACGTGACAGTCTTGACGACTTTGAAGCGTTTATAGGTATAGCCATCGCCAGGGTTCACGGTAAAATTCTCATTCGTAGCAGTGCCGCCTGTGGCTGTTCTTTGAAATTCCGTATATCCGGCACCTGTAAGCAAGTCAAGGCCTTTGCGCATTTTGATGTAACCGTAACCAAAGGCACTATTCCAATTTGGATATGTTGTACCGGAAGCGCGAATAATTGCCTCGACTTTTTCAAAGCTGGCAGTCGGAGCAACTGAGAGAATAAGCCCGGCAAAACCGGAAACAAAAGGCGCAGAGCATGAAGTGCCATCAAAGCTGCGGTATTTCCCCAAACTCATTCGCGCCGTTGTCCAATGTGCCGTGCCTGGCGCCATCACGTCAATCCAAGGGCCGAGATTGGAACCCCAAGTATAATCTAAAGACGAATCTATTCTTTGACCTGTAAACTCAATCGCACCGACGGAAATAACGCTGTTATCATACGCCGCCGGCCAAAAAGCAGCACCGGTATTCGAATTTCCCATAGCGCACACCGCGATTGTGCCGACATTGTAAGCCTCTGTAATAGCAAAACGCAGGAGATTGGATTCGTCTGCATTCGTGGCTAAACTCATATTGAGAACTTCCGCGTCTTGCGTCACGGCAGCCCACTGAATGCCGTCGGCGAGATTGGCTATCGTGAAATCGCCCGCTTGATCGATGACTTTGACGGGAAGCAATTTGAAACCATAAGGCGACTCGCCCCAGCCGCCTCCGATGCCGGCGATTTTATGATCCTCGCCGTCGTCGTTGTTTGTCAAAGCGCCGATGATGCCGGAGGTTGCGGTGCCGTGTGAAGTAGAACGATCATCTATGGGATTACTGTCATCGTTCACAAAATCATATCCTGTAACAAT
>SZPB01000352.1 GCA_030263535.1 Cytophagia bacterium CHB2 | reverse complement strand
TTGGCAATGCGCAAGCCGTTCTCCATCTCTTTCGAGCGGCGATCGTAAATATACGTGCGCGGCACGTTGGAACTGCCTTCATAATTCGAGACGTTGACCGGATCGAAGCCGTGCGACTTGAGCAAGTCCGCGTATTTCCGCGCCAATCCCGCCACGCCGCAACCGTTCAACACTTCGATCTTAAGATTATCCGCCGGCAGCGCTTCAATGGCAGCCTCCGAACTCATGGGATGCTCGGCGCCGGAAAGAAAATGCTTGCTGACGAACGAAATGATCAAAATGACGTTGATCAGCCCCAGGCCCCACAAGGCAATCGAGAAGAATCCATTCTTGAAATTGAAACTTCCCTTGCCCGGCGAACTCGTGCGTTTGGCCATGACGCGCATTCCGCCCGATGGCTGAGACGAGCCTTTCGAACGACTAGGTGTTGCCATGCGATGCTTCGGCACGCTCCTTTTCCTCAAACTTTTTAGGTGATACGACAAAAAAATGACCCGCACGCGGCGAGTCACTCATGTTCACAAACTATTTATCTTGCGACGGCGCTGATGAGGGCGAAGGCTCCCACCAGTTATCATAGTAACCGCTGGAATAACGATACGGGCTGTAATAGCGGTACGGCATCGTGCTGTACTGCACGCTGAACGCAATATTGCGGCTCGGCTTGTAATCAAAACTCGCGCCCGAAACAAAGAAACCGTTGTTATACATGCCGGGAACGCCGAACGAGCCCAGCGGCTGATTCATCAAACCCCATTGCAACGAGACATTCATGTTATCGGCAACGCGATAGCCCATCGTGTTCAAATAAACGCCCTGGCTGTAGCCGTGTCCGCCAAAGGTCGTGTACGAAAGCGCAAAACTTTGCTGCATCGAGAAGCGGCTGGGGTTCAAACCGAACAGGCTTACCAGACCTTGGGGCTGGGTCAACGATGAGGTCAGCAAGCGCGAGAACGGAATCGGCTGGGTCTGTTCTTTCAATTGCGCCGCCGCCAACGAGGGCAAGATGAGTGTCAACAAAACGAGAGCAACTTTCTTCATGGCAAACCTCTCAAAATTGCGACGTTGATCAAATGATGACTTGTCCTTCCCGCCTCAGCGAACCGTTGATTTTTGTGAACATTAAATAAGAAATTTTAGCAGGAAAGTCAAACGGTTTTTCATCATAAACTCGGATATTTGCTTGATTTTGGAGAGTGCAAATCGTATGCTTGCGGCAATCAATGATTTCATCAGCGCTCAACCACGGCTTGGCTGTCGTATGAGAAATTCATTGATCAATTGACTGTTAATCATTGATCATTTGCAATTCAAATTCTGATGACAAAGAACCCATCTGCGGGCAATGCTATGAAACACCCGATAAGATTGTTAAGCATTCTCGCGCTTCCCTTCCTGATTACAATCCAATGCGGGACGCGGGAAGACAATGCATACCTTCATTCTCTACCCTCCACTGCGGATTCCGAATCCGAGCCGATGGCGCTGGGATACGGAAGGAGCGCCGATCGTGGGGATATAATGTTAGCTTCTAGCTCGTTCACCGGGGATCAGTCTGTTACATCACCGCAAGCGCGTATGCTCATCAAAACCGCTGATCTCGTCTGCGAGGTAGACAATTTTGACGAGGCGTGCTCCCGTGTGCAAAACCTCGCGGAGCAAAATGGGGGCTATGTCGTCTCTTCTCAAGCCAATGTTTCAGACGAAAACCTCAAATCCGGTCACGTCACACTGCGCATTCCTTCAGATAAATTCGATGAAACCCTGACATCGTTGAAGAAACTTGTAAAGAAAACCGACAGCGAAAGCATCCGCGGCAACGACGTTACCGAGGAATTTTATGATCTCTCCGCGCGTCTCGATAACAAACGCAAAGCCGAACAGCGCTTTCAAGAAATTCTCAAAACGGCCAACAAAACGACCGAGATTCTGGAAGTTGAGCGCGCGCTGATGAATGTGCGTGAAGAGATCGAGCGCATGGAAGGTCGCAAGCGTTTTCTCGCCGATCAAGTGGCGCTGTCAACCATCACCGTCAATTTATACGAGCCGCGCCCGCTGCTCACCGGTGGCCGCGACAGCTTTTGGGGCAAAATCAAACGCGGCTTTGAAAACGGCCTGGAAGGTTTTGGCGATGTGTTGAGCGCCAGTATCACGTTCGTGATTGCCGTGTTGCCGTTGGCGCCTCTGGGTTTTCTGCTTTGGTGGGGAATCCGCAAGCTTCATCGCAGCATCAAAAGCCGCAAATTGCCGGCGATGCCGAATCCGCCCCCAAAATAAACCATTATGCCATCAAAACGTGACGTGACGCTGCTGTTTGCCACGCGCATCACGCGCTTGTTTGCCTATGGTTTTTTATCCGTAGTGCTGGCGCTGTATTTGGCGCAAACCGGTTTGAGTGAAGGCCAAATCGGTGCGTTGTTCACGCTCACGCTGATCGGCGACGCGGCGCTTTCGTTGTGGATGACGACTTCAGCCGATCGCCTGGGCCGGCAGCGCATGTTGTTGCTCGGCGCCGGCTTAATGGTGATCGCAGGCGCTATCTTTGCTCTAACGGGCAATTTCATCGTGCTGTTGGCGGCTGCAATTATCGGCGTTATCAGCCCGAGCGGCAATGAGATCGGCCCGTTTCTTTCGATTGAACAAGCAGCCCTGTCGCAACTATTGCCGCACGAACGGCGCACGCACACGTTTGCGTGGTATAATCTTGCCGGTTCATGTGCGACGGCCCTGGGCGCGCTGGCCGGCGGCTTCCTGGCCCAGACGCTGCAAGATCTTGGGCTTTCGCCGCTGGCCGCTTACCGTAACGTTTTGCTCGGTTATGCCGCAGCGGGCGTGGCGCTCATCCTGCTTTTTCTCAAGCTCACACCGGCCATCGAAGCCAATCAAGCCTCGCGTGTGCCTCACGTATTCGGGTTGCACCGTTCGCGCCCGATCGTCATGAAGTTGAGCGCCCTGTTCGCGCTCGATGCCTTTGCCGGCGGTTTCGTGATTCAAAGCATGCTCGCCTATTGGTTCTTTATAAAATTTGGCGTCACCGAAAGCACGCTGGGCGGCATTTTCTTTGGCGCGAACATTCTTGCGGGAGTGTCGGCGTTATTGGCCGCCCGTCTCGCGGCGCGCTTCGGGCTGATCAATACCATGGTTTTCACACACATTCCGTCGAATGTATTGTTGTGCCTCGTGCCGCTTATGCCGAGCTTGCCTTGGGCCATCGGCGTGTTGTTGGTACGCTTCAGCATTTCACAAATGGATGTGCCGACGCGCCAATCCTACACCATGGCCGTGGTCGCGCCGGATGAACGCTCGGCCGCCGCGGGCGTAACCGGAATCGCGCGTTCGATCGGCGCTTCACTGTCACCGGCACTGGCCGGACTCTTGCTGGCAAATGCGGCGTTGATAAGCGTGCCTTTCTTGTTGGCAGGCGGTTTAAAAATTGTTTATGATTTATTGTTGTATTACAGCTTCAAAACCCTGAAGCCGCCGGAAGAAGGCATGTTCCCGCTTGCAAACCACAAGGCCCAAATTTCTTCGCCTTGAGCGCGAGCAGGACAAACCGAAACGACGTTAAGGATTCTCGCTTAAATAAATTGCCCATATCACAAACCGCGAATGGACGCTAATAAACGCGAATTTTGAAATTAGCGAATATTCGCGTTCATTCGCGGTTTCAAAAATGAGTAGGTTATTTAAATGGCACTCCTAAGCTGATCATATCAGATTCACCGCCTTTCATAATTTTATTCTATGTTCAAGAAACTAATCGCGCAAATTCCGCAATCATCAATCCGAAATCAGTATGAATTCACGGCAGTGAGCAAAACGGGAACACCGGCATGAAACTCTTCTCTCCGGAGACGTGGGTCTCTTTAATCCCCAACGGCCTCGGCCATGTCAAGCCCAATCATTATTTGGAAATGTTGAAAGTCGCCTGGCAGAATCGCGATCAACTGCCGTTCGCCTGGCGCATTTTGAATGACGGCGTGTGCGACGGCTGCGCGCTCGGCACCACCGGCATGCGCGATTTCACCATGGCGGGCGTGCATCTCTGCATGGTGCGCCTGCATCTCATGCGGCTGAACACCGCGCCGGCCCTGGATATTCGCAAACTTGCAGATGCCACCTCTCTCCAGAAAATGAATGCCGCGGAATTGCGCGCATTGGGGCGCTTGCCTTATCCCATGATCCGGCGCGCCGGCGAATCCGGTTTCAGCAGAATTTCGTGGCAGCAGGCGTTTGCGGCCATCGCGCAAAAAATCCGCGCCACGAATCCGAACCGCATCGCGTTTTATCTCACCTCGCGCGGCCTCACCAATGAAGTTTACTACGTCGCGCAAAAAACGGCGCGATTTCTCGGCACGAACAACATCGACAATTCCGCGCGCATTTGTCACGCGCCCAGCACCGTCGCGCTCAAGCAAATGATCGGCGCTGCCGCCTCGACGTGTTCTTACACGGATTGGCTGGGCACGGATTTGCTCGTGTGCATTGGCAGCGACGCGCCCAACAATCAGCCCGTCACCACGAAATACATGTACTACGCCAAAAAGCAAGGCACGAAAATCGCCGTCATCAATCCCTATCGCGAGCCGGGACTCGAGCGCTATTGGGTGCCCTCGGTTTTCGAGAGCGCCTTGTTCGGCACCAAGCTGGCTGATCGTTTTTTTCATGTTCACATCGGCGGCGATATTGCTTTTCTCAACGGCGTGATCAAACACATGATCGCGCAGAATTGGGTCGATCAAAATTTTATCCAACAACACACGCACGGCTTCGATCAGCTCAAAGCAATGCTGCAAGAACAAAGTTGGGAGAGTCTCGAACAAGCCTCGGGCGCAAGCTCGGCGGAAATGCTCGCCTTCGCGCAGATGGTGGCCAGCGCCAAAACCGCGGTTTTTGTGTGGAGTATGGGCATCACACAGCATCGCCACGGCGTGGAAAACGTGAAAGCCATCATCAACCTCGCGCTCACCAAGGGCTTTGTGGGTCGCGAAAAATGCGGCCTGGTGCCGATTCGCGGGCACAGCGGCGTGCAAGCCGGCGCGGAAGTGGGCGCCGTGCACAATCTTTTTCCCGGCGGTGTTGCGGTGAACGAAGAGAATGCCAAAAAATTCGAGGCGTTGTGGGGATTTGCCGTGCCGGCGCAAAAGGGCTATTCTGCGGTGGAGATGATCGAGGCGGCGCACGCGGGTAAACTCGATTTGCTGTATTCCGCCGGCGGCAATTTTCTCGAAACCTTGCCGGAACCGGATTTCGTGCGCGCCGCGCTGGCCAACACGCCGCTGCGCGTGCATCAAGATATCGTGCTCTCGCCGCAGATGTTTGTCGAGCCACAAGAAACAGTTGTTTTATTGCCGGCCCGCACGCGCTTCGAGCAAACCGGCGGCGGCACAGAAACCTCGACCGAGCGCCGCATATATTTTTCGCCCGAGATTCCCGGCCGGCGCGTGGGCGAATCCAAAAGCGAGTGGGAAATTTTCATGGAATTGGCCGAGCATGCGTATCCCGAGCGGGCCGCGCAAATTCATTTTGATAACGCCGCACAGATTCGCCAGGAGATCGCGAAAGCCGTGCCATTTTATGAAGGCATTCAACACCTCAAACAAAAAGGCGACGCCCTGCAATGGGGTGGCCCGCGGCTTTGTGAGGGCTGGACATTCGAAACCCCGGAAGGCCGCGCAAATTTTGCCGCCTTGCCCTTGCCGCAACGTGAGGCGAGTAACGGCAAGTTCACCGTGACCACGCGCCGCGGCAAGCAATTCAACAGCATGGTGCAAGCCGAACGCGATCCGCTCAACGGCGCGCGGCGCGAAGATATTTTAATAAATGCAGAAGACGCCCAACGCCTGGGCTTGCGGGAGAGTGAGTGGGTGATCTTGAAAAATCACATTGGCGAGTTTCGCGGCCGGATCAAGTTCGCGCCCATCAAATCCGGCAACCTGCAAGTGCACTGGCCCGAAGGCAACGTCATCATCCGCCGCGGCGTGATCGATCCCGGCTGCGGTATCCCGGACTACAATGCCGTGGTTGAATTGCGGATCTCGGATTGATGATCTCGGATTGGGGATTGGGGATTGCGGATTTGTGATTTCGGGTTGCGGATTAATCGCGAAACTTCAATCTCAGCTTTTCATTCCACACTCCGCAATCTCCAATTCGCAATCCGGCTTCCGCGCTCCGCAATCAAAAATCATCAATTCTTTCGCGGCCCATGGCGCGCGGTATTTATCGAGGAGACGATAATCGCGACGATTTCATGGCCTTCCGCCATCAAACTTTCCAGCTTTTCTTTCTTGACCAGATTGGATTCGATCAGCAACTCCATCCAATACAATACTTCATCAGCTTCTTCTTCGACCGTGCCCATCTTGCTGATAAAGTCCGCGCGGGATTTGGCCCGGCATGCGGCACGGTAATTGGCCCCCACGGAAGTTCCGGCGCGCAACAACTGCCGGCCAATGACATCGGCAGTTCGATTTCTCTCAGGCAAAGCTTGCACAACCCGAATGATGCGCAAAGCGAATTGTTTGGTGCGCGCCTTCATGGCTTCAGGCGATAATTTTGAATTTTGGATTTCTGATTGCGGAGGGCGGATTTCTTGACTGCTGGCCGCAGCCATATTAGCGATTTCTTTGGCGCTGCTCATGTGTTCTTCCCCACTTTAGTATTTCGGATTGCGGATTGCGGATTGATGATTGTGGATTCAGCGCGGCTTTCTGGCTCAGGCTTTTCAATCCGCATTCCGAATTCCACAATCCCCACGAATCATTTCGGAT
>SZPB01000351.1 GCA_030263535.1 Cytophagia bacterium CHB2 | reverse complement strand
AACCAGCGGCGGCGGCATCACGGTTGGAGATGTTGACGGCGACGTTGATGTGGAAACTTCGGGCGGCTCAATCAATGTCGATGGCGCCACCGGCAATCTGCGTGCGCACACGTCCGGCGGCGGCATTTCGCTGCGGCGCTTGCACGGTTCTGTTGATGCCAGCACTTCCGGCGGCTCGCTCAGCGCCGAATTGTTGGAGCAGTTCGATGCGGCTTGTGAGCTTTCCACCTCCGGCGGCGGCATTGTGGTTTATCTTGCACAAGGCATAAAAGCGGATATTGATGCGCGGACTTCGGGAGGAGATGTGGAAAGCGATTTGCCCATCACCGTGCAGGGCTCGATTGGCGAGGGAAAACTTCAGGGCAAGCTTAACGGCGGCGGGCCGTTGCTGACCTTGCGCACCAGCGGCGGGGATATACGGTTGCGGCAACGCTAACAATTCGCATTCGCCACGCCTGGATAAATGGATCGCTGGGGCCGTGTGTTCCAGCGATCCACGAATCCAGAAATCCAGCCCTCATCTCTATTCCCCAATAATCTTCACCACCACGCGTTTCTTTCGGCGGCCATCGAATTCCCCGTAAAAAATTTGTTCCCACGGCCCGAAGTCGAGTTTGCCCTTGGTAATGGGCACCACGACTTCACGGCCCATGATTTGGCGTTTGAGATGCGCGTCGGCATTGTCTTCGCCGGTGCGGTTGTGGCGATAATGTGAGGTCGGCTCGTGTGGCGCCAAACCTTCCAGCCAATCGTCATAATCTTGGATCAAGCCGGATTCATTGTCGTTGATGAATACGGAAGCCGTGATATGCTGCGCCGCAACCAACACCAAACCTTCTTGCACGCCGCTTTTTGCCACCAACTCTTCGACTTTGTCGGTGATATTGATATAATCGCGGCGGTGTGGCGTGTTAAACCAAAGGTATTCTGTAAGTGATTTCATCGGAGCATTCTCTCGGGTTTTGTTGGTCACTTGTTTTGAAATTCCAAAACGCAAAGCAAAGATACAAAAACGTTACAACATTCGAAAATTTATCTTTGAAAAAAGTCAAAGGAACCGCCGCTCCGCGCACTTGAGACTTACCAGGCAACGATCAAAATCATCATAATCAAGCCAGCATATCTGAGGCAAGGGGAAAAGTCGTTGACTCTGGCGCAAAACTTTTTTAACATGCGCCACACTATGAAGCATCTCCTTGACGGCAAATCATTAACGCTGGACATGTTGCACGAAGTTGCTGGCGGCGGCGCCGAGCTTGAGCTTTCAGCCGAGGCGCTGCGCCGCATGGAAAGCAGCCGCAATGTGATTGACGGCGTTTTGCAGAGCGGCCGCGTGATTTACGGCGTCAACACCGGCTTTGGCAAGCTCGCCGAGGTGCGCATCTCACCGGACGATCTCTCAACCCTGCAAAAAAATCTCATCCTCAGCCATGCCTGCGGCACAGGCCAGGCTTTAGCCGCGCCAGAAGTGCGCGCGTTGCTCTTGCTCAAGCTCAATGCCCTGCTCACCGGTTACTCGGGTTGCCGCACCATCGTGGCCGACTACCTGCATCATTTGCTGGCCAAAGATGTGTTGCCGGTGATTCCGGAAAAAGGCTCGGTAGGCGCCTCGGGCGATCTTGCGCCGCTGGCACACATGTCGCTCGTGTTGCTCGGCCTGGGCGAAGCGTTGGTGCAAAGCCAAAAAGTCAGTGGCCTCGAAGCCCTACGCTTCGTCGACTTGCAGCCGCTTACTCTGGCAGCGAAAGAAGGCCTGGCTTTGATCAACGGCACGCAGTTTATGACCGCGGTTGGCAGTCTCGCGTTGTTGCAATTGCAAACGCTGACCGCAACCGCCGATATTTGCGGCGCGATGAGCGCCGAAGCTCTGCTGTGCACGCCCGTGGCGTTCGATCAGCGTATTCAAGTCGCGCGCGGGTATGCCGGGCAACAGCAATCAGCCGCAAATTTGCGGCGGCTCATGGCGGATAGCCCGATTCGCGCCTCGCATCTGCAATGCAATCGCGTGCAAGATGCATATTCCGTGCGCTGCATGCCGCAAATTCATGGCGCGGTGCGCGACAATATCACCCATCTGCGCGAAACGTTCGGCGTCGAGTTGAATGCCGCAACCGACAATCCGCTGATATTTGCCGACGAGGGCGAGATTCTCTCCGGCGGCAATTTTCACGGCCACCCGATTGCCATTGCCTGCGATCTCATCGCCATTCTGGCCACGCAAATCGCCAATCTCAGCGAGCGCCGCATTGCTTTCATGATGGATTCGACCTTGAGCGAGCTGCCGCCGTTTCTGATCAAGAACAGTGGACTCAATTCCGGCTTCATGATTGCGCATGTCAGCGCCGCCAGCCTGGTTTCCGAAAATAAAGTATTGAGCCATCCCGCCTCGGTCGATTCGATTCCGACCTCGGCCAACAAAGAAGATTATGTGAGCATGGGCGCACATGCCGCGGTGAAAGCGCGCAATGCGGTCAACAATGCCATAACGGTTTTGGGAATCGAATTGCTGTGCGCGTGCCAGGCGCTGGATTTACGGCTGCCGTTGGAGCCCGGGCCAGCGACGAAGGCCGTGCACGATCTCGTGCGCGAGCATGCGCCGACATTGATTGAAGACCGTGTGCTGGCAGAGGATATTCGTGTTGCTGTACAACTGATTTCGTCAGGAGAGATTGTACGAAGGGCAGAGGGCGTCGTAGGGGAGTTGTAAACCGGGAGATTGAACTTTAATTTGACGTTTTTGCTGAAAGTGCGTATTGTGACCTCAATCAATGGAATCCCTGCCGCAAACTTTATTTTTGACTCTTCGACTTTTGGAGCGTATCACGATGGATAATCCCAATTACAGCTTCACGGAAGCCTCCATTTATTTGAAAATTCCTCAGCCAACCCTGCGCGCTTGGTTCAAGGGAAGAACTTATCCTCGTGTTAGCGGAAAGGGTGAGGGTATTTCAAGCCATTGCTCAAATTGCCGAATAAAAATTTCCAATTGCTGTCATTCAATAACTTGATTGAATCTTATGTGCTGCGTTCATTGAGAGTAGAGCATGATGTTAAAATCAAAGCCGTGCGCAGCGCACTGGACTATGCTAAAAAAAGAGTTTGCTATCAAGAGGTTGTTGTTGCACCGCGATTTGCTTACGAATGCCGGCGAACTGTTTTTAGAAAGATATGGCGCTCTGGTAAACTTGACGAAATCCGGTCAAATAGAAATGCGGGAAATGTTCAAAGAACACTTGAAGCGCATGGTATGGAATAAGGATCGCTGGCCGATTCGTCTTTATCCTTTCATAGATTACGACGCCCAAAAAGAGATTGCCATCGATCCGCAAATCAGCTTCGGGAAGCCGATCATTGCCAGAAAATCAATATCGACCTCCGCTATCATCAGCAGAATTGACGCTGGCGAAACCATCGAATTTGTTGCGGATGATTACGGCTTGAACCGCGAAGAAGTCCATTTGGCGATGCGCTATGAAAAACGACTTGCCGCATGAGCCTCACCCCGATTTCTTTGTCGATCGTGATTTGGACGGGAACATCTTTACAACAATATTGAAGAATGCCGTCATTCCTATTGAAAGACATCAAGCCCATTTTGTTCACGATATACCCGATCATGAATGGATAGCAGAGGCCGGCAAGCACGGTTGGTATGTGCTCACCCACGACAAAATGATTCGCCATCGGATGCAGGAGCTAAACACAGTCAAGGAAAATAATGTCGGCATGTACATCTTGGTCGGGAAAGCATCTCATGCCGAGCTTGCCAGCGTTTTATCGCAATGATTCAGAAAGTTGATCGCTTCATTCGCAAGAATGACCGCCCTTTTATCGCGAAAATCTATCGCCCGGCTCCTTCCCAAAAAGACAAACTCAAAGCTTCCGGACAGATTATGATGTGGAAGTCTTTTCGAGAAGAGCAATGAAAAAACGGAAATAGCTATTGTCGTAAAAAGTCATTATCGAAGCGATGAAATGCTGTCAGTGATTGATCATGAATCGAACGATCCCCAATGTTTTTGAATTGACGGAAATCATCTCATGGAAAAAATCCTCACCGAAGCCCTGACCTTTGACGACGTGTTGTTGTTGCCGCAAGCCTCGTCGGTACTGCCCGGCGAAGTCGATCTTAAAACCAATTTGACGCGGCGCATTGGCCTCAACATTCCGCTGATTAGCGCGGCAATGGATACCGTCACCGAGGCCAATCTTGCCATCGCGCTGGCGCGCCAAGGCGGCATCGGCATTATTCACAAAAACATGTCGATTGAGAAGCAGGCTGTGGAAGTCGATGCCGTGAAACGCTCGGAAAGCGGCATGATCTACAATCCCATCACGCTCACCGCGGACAGCACGGTGCGCGAAGCGCTGCAGCTCATGAGCCGCTATCACATTTCCGGCATTCCGGTGGTGGAGGGCGAACAACTCGTTGGCATCATCACCAATCGCGATCTGCGTTTCGAAGTCGATGTCGAATTGCCGGTTTCGGAAGTCATGACCAAAGAAAATCTCATCACCGCGGCTGTCGGTACCACGCTGGAAACCGCCGAGCGCCTGCTGCAAGAACACCGCATCGAGAAATTGCCCATCGTCGACAAACGCGGCAAGCTCAAAGGCTTGATCACGGTCAAAGATATCAAGAATAAAAAAATGTATCCGGATGCCTCGAAAGACGAACGCGGCCGTTTGCGCGTGGGCGCCGCCGTGGGCGTGAGCCGCGACACGCTCGAGCGCGCGGCAGCGCTGGCGCAAGCCCACGTCGATGTGTTGGTGGTGGATACCGCGCATGGCCATTCCGAAGGCGTGATCAAAACCGTGCGGCAATTGCGCGAGGCGTATCCGGATCTTGATATTGTTGCCGGCAATGTCGCCACCGAAGCCGGCGCATTGGCGTTGATCGAGGCCGGCGTCGATGCGGTGAAAGTCGGCATTGGGCCCGGCTCGATTTGCACGACGCGCGTGGTTGCGGGCGTCGGCGTGCCGCAAATCACCGCAGTGATGGAATGTGCCAAAGTCTGCCGCAAGTTCGACATTCCATTAATTGCCGATGGCGGCGTCAAGCAAACAGGCGACATTGCTAAAGCCATTGCCGCGGGCGCGGACACGGTGATGCTGGGCAACATGCTTGCCGGCACGGAAGAGAGTCCGGGCGAGATGATTTATTTGGAGGGGCGCAGTTACAAAACGTATCGCGCCATGGGCTCGCTTTCAGCAATGAAGCACGGCAGCAGCGACCGCTATTTTCAGGAGGGAAAAAAGAAATTTGTGCCGGAGGGCATCGAAGGCCGTGTGCCGTATCGCGGCAAACTGGCGGACGTGGTGTTTCAAATGATCGGCGGCTTGCGCGCCGCCATGGGCTATGTCGGCGCGGCTTCCATCAGCGAATTGAAAGAAAAGAGCCGCTTCGTAAAAATCACTTCAGCGGGCTTGCGCGAAAGCCATCCGCATGATGTCATCATCACCCACGAAGCGCCGAATTACAAGCTGCGCGGGAATGCGTGAGGTTTGTTTTGAAGTTCGATTAAGAAAGGCGAGACGGCAAAATGAAAAACACGTCATGCCTGAATACCGCATCGCAATTGCGAAGAAAGCGCTGCGTGAACTTGCCGCCCTGCCCATTGAAATTCAGGATCGCGTGATAAAAACTATAGAAGAACACAACGGCCAAAATAAAAAGAGAACCAACGCCGGGCACTCATCCCGCATTGATTCTCCAGCAAGTCTTAGCTGCGATTTTGCCGCCGGACACTTTACAGAAATAGGACATTTAGCTGCAATACCGTTCACTTAGCATTTCATTCGTAGTCGCGGCCCCTTGTGGGCCGCTGTTCGTGCATGTTGCAATGCCCCACAAGGGGGGCAGGACTACTAAGTGAGAGGTATTGCATTTAGCTGTTGAGTGGCACCGATCAACACGGATTTCAGAATTTTTAAAAAATCAGTGAAAATCCGTGTTCATCGGTGGCCTAAGAAGGGGTGTCCAGTACTGAAGCATGACAAAACGCCAATCAACGTAACACTCCGACTGCCTTTATTTGCTCGCCTTGCCTTGATTGGCCACTGCCTGCATCGCTTTTTTGACGCTTTCCTCATCACCAAGATAGTAATTTCGTATCGGCTTCAACGCATCATCTAATTCATACACAAGCGGCATGCCGGTGGGGATGTTCAATTCAACGATTTCCTGATTCGAGATGTTGTCGAGATATTTGACCAGGGCGCGCAGACTGTTGCCGTGTGCGGCAATGATGACGCGACCGCCGGCTTTGATCTCGGGCACGATGGTTTCATGCCAGGCCGGAAGGAAACGCGCAACCGTGTCCTGCAAACATTCGGTGGTGGGAAGATCGGATTCAGACAGATTTTTGTAGCGCGGGTCGTGGCCGGGATAGCGGGGGTCGATTTTCTCGAGCGCCGGCGGTTGCGTGTCATAGCTGCGGCGCCAAATCTGCACTTGTTTCTCGCCATATTTCGCCGCGGTTTCCGCTTTGTTCAAACCCTGCAACGCGCCGTAATGCCTTTCATTCAAGCGCCATGAACGGTGCACCGGAATCCACATCAAATCCATTTCATCCAAGACCAGCCAAAGCGAACGAATTGCGCGCTTCAAAACCGAGGTAAACGCCAGATCAAAAACAAAGCCGTTTTGTTTCAAAACTTTTCCGGCGTTTTGGGCCTCTTGCACTCCCTTTTCCGTCAAATCGACGTCCGTCCAACCGGTGACACGGTTTTCTTTGTTCCACGTGCTTTCGCCATGTCGTAACAGAACGAGTTTGGTCATGT
>SZPB01000350.1 GCA_030263535.1 Cytophagia bacterium CHB2 | reverse complement strand
CGGCGGTGTGCCGGGCGTCGAGCCGGCCAATGTTGCGATTATCGGCGGCGGCGTAGTCGGCACCAATGCCGCAAAGATCGCTGCGGGCTTCGGCGCGCATGTGACCATTCTCGATTTGAGTCTCGATCGGTTGCGCTATCTCGATGATGTCATGCCGAAAAACGTGCAAACCGTAATGTCGAATCCCGCCAACATCCGCAAAGCCATTGCGGATGCGGATCTGGTTGTTGGCGGTGTGCTCATTCCGGGCGCGAAAGCCCCGCATCTCATCACGCGCGAGATGCTCTCCGGCATGAAAAAGGGTTCGGTGATCGTCGATGTTGCGGTGGATCAAGGCGGTTGTGTGGAAACGATTCATCCCACCACCCACGACCAGCCCACGTATGAAGTCGATGGCATCGTACACTATGGCGTGGCGAATATGCCGGGCGCCGTGCCCATGACGTCAACTTTTGCTTTGACCAATGCTACTTTGCCGTATGCGATTCAACTCGCGAATCAGGGCTACCCGGACAGCGTGCGTAAGTCCCAGGCGCTGGCCTATGGCGTTAACATCACGCACGGCGTGGTGACGTACAAGGGCGTGGCAGAGGCCTTCGATCTGCCTTATACGCCACTGGAAAAAGCTTTGGCGTGAGTGTTTGCGCAGCGTGCTTACAATTTTTGCTGAACCCAACTGAAAGCGATTTTCATGTTGGGTTTTTTGTTTTGATCCGTTGCAGCGCGAAGCATGAACGATCTGCAGCGGCTTGGCCGTTGCATTGCATTGGAAGCTCGTCGAATTACGGTACAACTCGAGCGCTTGCAGTACATCAGAACTCGATGATCAGCAATGGCTTGGCCATTGCAGTGCAAGCCCGTTTGATGACAGCCGGGATGAAGAATCTATTTCAGAGTCTCATTCGAACAGTTGAATGATGGCGCGACTGACACTTTCCATCCAACACAATCGCGAACCCTTCTCTCCCGCACGCTGGGCCCCGGGCGGTGATTTGCAGACACTAGCTGGATATTTACTCCCGGGCTCAAAAGGATTATCGCATACCCATCTCCATAAAATTCCCGTTTCCTTCGGCGACACGCTGGTAGCCTGTGAAAATCTATCTCAAGAAGAAAAAGCCGCCGGCGTGGTTTTGCTGCTGCACGGCCTCGGTGGGCAGGCGGATTCGCCCTACATGCTGCGCGTCGCCAAAAAATTTCTGGATAAAAATTGGATCACCTTTCGTTTGAATCATCGCGGCGCAGGGCAGGGCAGGGGGCTGGCGCGGCAACTTTACCACGCAGGCCGCAGCGAAGATTTGGCCCCGATGCTTCGCCTTATTGCTGAAAATTATCCCGATAAGCCGGTGATCGCGATTGGATTCTCGTTGAGCGGCAACATGCTGCTCAAGCTTTTGGGCGAGCAACCAGAGGCGATACCGCAAAACTTGTGCGGCGCGCTGGCAGTGAGTGCCCCGATCAAGCTGGCCGCCGGCGCAGCCGCCATCAGTCGCAAGCGCAATTGGCTTTATGATCGCCGCTTCATCAGCCTGCTCAAAAATACACTGCGCGAGCGCGAAATCGATTTTCCGGATTTCCCGCGCTTCGAGCTGCCGCGCAATCTCAATCTCTATGCTTTCGATCAAATCGTAACCGCGCCGCTCGGCGGCTTCACCTCGGCGGAAGACTATTATCAAAAATGCAGTGCGCATCAGTTTTTGGGAAACATTCGTGTGCCGGTGGTTCTTTTGGCGGCTGAGAATGATCCTTTTATTCCACGCGAGATTTTCGCAGACTTGCCGGACAGTCCCTGGTTGCAGCTCCATCTCACACCCAGCGGCGGCCACTTGGGATTCATTTCTGCCAAGCGCACAGCTTTTGGCGACCATCGCTGGATGGATTATGCGCTTTGGCATTATGCCAACGCCCTGGTCCGGCAGTATGCCCAAGCTTTCAAGCAAATGGCTTGATTTTATCTCTTGCAATTCTAAATTGAACAGCTTGAGCCACGGATTAACACGGATGTTCACGGATTATTTGTTTCAGTCGCATCCGTGCCAATCCGTGTGCATCCGTGGCTGAAAATAAACTCAGCATTTTCAGATTTTCTTAACGTTGAATCGCCCCATTCAACAAAACCTGACTATCTCGTGAATTCCACCTCCAAAGACGATGCGGTAAAACTGGAAGACGTGAGCACGCCGTTGATGCGCCAGTATCTCGCCATCAAAGCGCAGCATCAGGATGCCGTGCTCTTTTTTCGCATGGGCGATTTTTATGAAATGTTCTTCGATGATGCGAAAATCGCGAGCGAAGTGCTGGGCATCACCTTGACCTCGCGCGCGCACGGCAAATCCTCGGAGGTGCCGCTTGCCGGCTTTCCGCATCATGCGCTCGATACCTATCTCACCAAAATGGTGCGGGCCGGCCACCGCGTGGCGATTTGTGAGCAGGTCGAGAATCCCAAGCTGGCTAAAATCGTGGTCAAGCGCGAAGTCACGGAAATCGTCACGCCCGGCACCGCGCTCAACGACAATCTGCTTGCCAGCCGCCGCAATAACTTTTTGCTCGCGATTTACGTGCAAAAGAAAACCGCCGGCCTCGCGCAAATCGATTTTTCCACCGGCGAATTCTTGCTCGATGAATTTCCTGCTGACAAACTGGTCGAAATCGTGCAAGACATCGAGCCCGCGGAAATTCTCGTGGCCGACGAGCATGAAGACTGGCTGCGCGAGCGCTTCGGCAAGAATTTCCAAACGCTGATCACGCGCCGCGAGGCCTGGCATTTTTCCTTCGATCATGCCTACGAAACCCTCACGCGCCATTTCAAAACCCTCACGCTCAAGGGCTTTGGCTGCGACGATCTCATCTGCGGCATTTGCGCTGCCGGCGGCGCATTGTCTTATCTCAAAGAAACGCAGAAGGGCGAACTGGCTCATCTTACGCAACTGGCGCGGCGCGGCAACAGCGAGTTCGTGAGCATCGATCCCTCGACGCGCCGCAATCTCGAATTGGTGCGCGCCATGCGCGGCGAGAATCATCACGCCACTTTGCTGGGCGTGCTCGATCAAACCCGCACCGCCATGGGCGGCCGGAAAATGGTGCAATGGATTCAGCATCCGTTGCGCAATGCGCAAAGCATTCGCGAGCGCCACGACGCGGTGGCCGAGCTGCTCACCGATCAGCAACAACGAGACAAACTTTCCGATCGCATTCGCGGCATCGGCGATTTGGAGCGATTGGTCGCGAAAGTCAGTCTGGCGCGCGCCAACGCACGCGAGTTGGTGACCGTGCGGCATGTGCAGGACAGCATTCCTGAATTGAAAAGCCTGCTGCAAAAGTATGAAAGCAAGCTGCTGCATCAAAGCGGTCACACGCTTGATCCGCTCACGGATCTAAACGAAGAACTGCGCCGCGCGCTGGTGGACGATCCGCCGCTGTCTGTCACTGAAGGTAATATCATCCGTCCGGGTTATTCCACAGAATTGGACGAGTTTCGCCAACTCGCTACGCACGGCAAAGATTGGATCGCCAATTTGCAAAAAACCGAGCGCGAGCGCACCGGCATCGGCTCGTTGAAAGTCGGATACACCAAAGTTTTCGGATATTATCTCGAAGTCACCAATCCCAATCTCGCCAAAGTGCCGGATTAGTACATTCGCAAGCAAACGCTGGTGAATGCCGAGCGCTTCATCACGCCGGAGCTGAAAGAGTATGAAGAGCGCATTTTGCAGGCGGAAGAAAAGCTGGTGGCGTTGGAATATGAATTGTTTGACAAGCTGCGCCAAAAAGTGGCAACGCATGCCGCCGCCTTGCAAGAAAACGCGCGCGCCATTGCCACCGTAGATTGCCTGCTCGCCTTCGCCGAGGTGGCGCATCAACAAAATTATGTGCGCCCGATGATCGATGACAGCGCGCGCTTCGATATCAAACAAGGCCGCCATCCCGTCGTGGAAAAACTGCTGCCTTTCGGCGAGAGTTTTGTGCCGAACGACACCTATCTTGACGATGAAGGCCATCAAATTTTGATCATCACCGGACCGAACATGGCGGGCAAATCGACTTATTTGCGGCAGGTGGCCTTGATCGCGTTGATGGCGCAAATCGGCTCGTTCGTGCCCGCTGCTGAGGCGCACATCGGCATGGTCGACAAAATTTTCACGCGCGTCGGCGCTTCGGATAATCTGGCCGGAGGGGAGAGCACGTTTTTGGTGGAGATGAACGAGACGGCAAATATTTTGAATAATGCCACCTCGCGCAGCCTGATTTTGCTGGATGAAATCGGCCGCGGCACCAGCACCTATGACGGCTTGTCCATCGCCTGGGCCGTGGTGGAATACCTGCACGAAAATACCAAAATCGCGGCGCGCACGTTGTTCGCCACGCACTATCACGAATTGACCGAATTGGAACGCCTGTTCCCGCGCGTGAAAAATTACAACGTGCTAGTAAAAGAGTGGGGCGATCAGGTCGTGTTTCTGCGGCGCATTGTTGAGGGCGGCTGCGATCACAGTTACGGCATTCAAGTGGCGCAATTGGCCGGGCTGCCGGCGAAAGTGATTCAACGCGCCAAACAAGTGCTGGCCACGCTCGAACAGCAAGCGCTCGAGCGCGCCAACATTTCCAGCGACGGCAACGCGGATTCGGCGAACCTTTTGCAGTTGGATATTTTCTCGCAGCAAGATCAACGCATGCGTGAAGCCGTGCTCAAACTCGACCTGAACAACCTGACACCCCTGGAAGCCTTGCAGCAGTTGGCGCATTTGCAAAAACTGGCCAACGAGTGAAACTCTGTTGCCTGGAAGTGAGTTAGCAAACTGCTTGTAAATGAAATCAAAACATCGTAAGATCGTGTAGCCATGATGCAGTACCACGGTTATCTTGCTCGTGTAGAGTATGACGACGAAGCAAAAATTATTCACGGCGAAGTCATTAATACGCGTGTTGTCATCACGTTACAGGGTAAATCGGCGGATGAGCTTAAAAAAGCATTTGAAGATTCTATAGAGGATTACCTGACCTTTTGCCGGGAGCGCGGTGAAGAGCCGGAAAAACCTTAATGTTCAACCACGGCTTGGCCGTGGCTTCAACTCGGCAAATGCCACGGCCAAGCCGTGGCAGAACAGTCACAAACCACTGCCCGCTGCAATCATGATGTGAATTTCGTTTTCACTTTCCCGAGACTAACATGATCTCCACCAAAAAAAATTTTCCACTTGTTTTAGGATTACTCTTCGCTGGCGCCGTCTTTGCCGGTGAAACCCGCACCGCCAAATATGCCAACGAATTCCTCAGCCTGGGCGTCGGCGGCCGCGCGCTCGGCATGGGCGGCGCGTATGCCGCGCTTGCCACGGACGTCACCGCCGGCTACTGGAATCCCGCCGGACTCGTGAACCTCGAGTATCCGCAAATCATGCTCATGCACACCGAGCAATTCGACCGCACGGTCAAGTACGATTACGGCAGCTTCGCTATTCCCTTTGGCGCCAACCGCAGCCTGGGCCTCAGCTTGATTCGCCTGGGCGTCGATGACATTCCAGTCACCCGTTTGCAAAATCCCGCGCTGCCGCTGGGCGCAGTTTATGTTGATGACAGCGGCGTTACACGCATCAACCGGCCCTACATTTTCCGCACGATTTCCGATGCGGAATACGCCTTGTTCCTGAGCTACGGCGTCAAGCGCAGCGAGCGCTTCAGCTTTGGCGTGAATGCCAAAGTGCTGCGCAAAAGTGTGGGCGACAATTCCGCCTGGGGATTGGGTTTCGACGTGGCTGCGTTGTGCAATCCCGTCGGCAATTTACGGCTCGGCCTGAATTTCCAAGACATCACCACCACCGTGCTGGCGTGGAACCAGGGCACGCGCGAGATTATCATTCCCACCTTAAAAGCCGGCCTTGCCTATCCCGTGGCCATTCCCATGCTCAACGGCTACATGTCCCCGGCGCTTGACTTCGACATTCGTTTTGAAGGCCGTGATTATGCGGCCCAGCTTGCCGCGGGTCCGGTGAGTGTTGATACGCATCTGGGCTGGGAGTACCAATTTCAAGAGGTGTTCTCACTGCGCCTCGGCTCAGACACTGGCCGCTTCGCCGCCGGCGCCGGCATCAACCTGCCGAAGATACAAGTTGATTACGCCTTTATCGGTCACGAGGATTTGGGAGAAACCCACCGTGTGTCGGCAAGATTTACGATTGAAGCGGCGAAGTATCGTCGGGGGAAGTGAACTTTTTGTACATAGCTTTATCGTTTAATACACCGGTTATCCTGATGAAATGGCTAAATACTGTTTGCCTGAAAATGTTACCGTCCGGACGGTAATTTGATGAGTGAGAATGAGTTAGTGAATTTCTTAGGAGTTGCATTAGCAACCGCCCGAACAATTTCCAAAACAAGTGAGGCGAAAACCAAACTAACCGGTACTTGACCACTGATAACCCGGGGTGAGTCATGAGATATGTTTTGCTCACGTTGCTTTGTTTAATTCTTGCTTCTGCGGCCGCCGCCCAGGAACCCGACACAACTTTTGTCGAGCTACCCAGCCAGCGCACCTACAACAGCAAAACCTACTATAATCCCGAAGAAAACCTCTACCTCACGCGCGTCAGCCCCGGTTACATGCACTACCGCACGGCAGAAGGCACCTATCGCGACATTGACACCCGCCTGAGCCGCGATTCCACCGGCGTTTTTCTGCCCGAGGGCCTGTATCGCGCCCGCTTTGCCAATTTAACCGGCCAAGCGAATCGCTATGATTTGACCTACGAAGTTGCCCGCCCGGTGCATGAAAAATTCCGCAGCCCGGTCCAGCGCCGGCCGCCAAGCGTGCGGCTTCAGTGGAAACTGTTGAGCTTCG
>SZPB01000349.1 GCA_030263535.1 Cytophagia bacterium CHB2 | reverse complement strand
ATTGCAACGGACAACTTGAGCCTGGTTGACAGCCAAATTGAAAAAAGTGTCCGCGCCGTTTTTCATCAAGAACAGATGCGCCTGCATGAAGAAAAAAACGCTTCATAGGATCAAAATCGCGCATCCGACCCCGGGGCTGCATGTTGGCGGCAAAGAACACGGCATGGTCAATCTGGTTAACCGGATGTCGCCCGAGATCTTTGAAAATTATATTTTCACCTTCAAACAGGGCGGCATTTTGAGCCGCCAGGTCGATCCCCAGCAATGCCACGTGATCACGCTGGGGAATCGCCCGGGCGGCGATGTGCGCATTCCCTTCAAGCTGGCCCGGCATTTTCGCCGCCATCATTTTAATATCGTGCACACGCGTTCATGGAGTACACTCTTGGAAGGCGCCTTCGCGGCAAAAGCGGCGGGCGTTCCGATTCTGATTCATGGCGAGCACGGTTTTATTAAAGACGATACGCGGCTGCATACCTGGGTGCAGCGCCGGGTATGGCATCGCGCCGCGCGCGTCATTTGTGTTTCCAGCGTTCTGAGAGAGAATCTCGTCGCACGCATCGGCTTTCCGCGGGAAAAAATCCAGATTATCAAAAACGGTGTCAATCTCGAACGCTTCGAAGTAACCATCGACTCCTACGAATTTCGCGCGGCGCTCGGCATTCCGCCGGAGTCCCTGGTTTTTGGCAGCATCGGGCGATTTGTGCCGGTTAAAGATTATGCCACGTTGATCAAAGCTGCGAAGGTCGTGGTCACGAAAATGCCGGAGGCCCGCCTGGTTTTTTGCGGCGACGGGCCGCTCAAAAATGATCTGGCCGCACTGGCGGAAAGTTTGGGCATTGCCAGCCACGTACATTTTTTGAATTGGCGCGATGATATTCCCAAGCTGTTGCAGGTGTACGATGTTTTTGTATTGTCCTCCGTCAGTGAGGGAATGTCGAACGCGATTCTCGAAGCCATGTGTGCGGGCCGGCCGGTGGTGGCCACGAATGTCGGCGGCAATCCGGAATTAGTGGTCAATAACAAAACCGGCTTGCTAGTGCCGTCGCAAGACCCGCAGCAAATGGGCGAAGCGATACTCGCCTTGTTGTCGAATACGAAGCGCCGTCAGGCCATGGGCGACGCCGGCCGGCAGCGCATCGTATCGCAATTCTCGCTGCAAGGGATGGTACGAAATTATGAAAGGATGTATGTCGAAGCTGCTTCCCGCCACTTCGATTTTGACCGCGTTTTGCAAGACAAAATCGAGCGGCACTTTGCCGCCTCTGTGATGAATGCCGCGCCGCAATTGGTCGAATGAGTGCAACGGGGTTTCTACAGCCCTAACCCGAACAAGCCGAAACCCAATTTTGCCGCCAAGTCACCAAGGCACCAGGAAAAAACTTAGTGACTTCGTGAATTGGCGGTGAGAGATTTTTCACTTTTTTTGCAACGCTTCAACTTAAACGAGACTACCCTGATTTGCAGACAAGCTGCAAATCAAAGCTTCTGCGAAGCAGCAAAGAACTGTTCGGCGAAACTCGGTGTCTCTGGTGACCATCAGCGATAAAGTTTCTCCACCGAAATGCGCGGAAGTCGCCGAGCATCGCCGCAAAAAACTTTGGCAGGATGATTTATCAGCAGAATTATTTTGAATCGTTCTGCCGATAAATTATTCTGCGTCAAACTTTCAGAATTTTATTCTAACTTTGAGCGCCTTATGGCCCTAAAGACCACGCGATAACGGTGCATTAAGGAAAACATATGCAAACCGAAGTCACCGGCCACCCGGAATTGCTGGAGTTGGCGACCGAGCCGTGGAAGGAACGCATCACCGGCGAAATCCTGACGCGCGTGCAGGAAAACGTGTTGCGCTATTATCCCGAGCTGGCGCGTGAAAAAAGCGCGCGTGTCGTGCTCAGCAAACCGCCGCAGCGCCGCCGGTTCACGTTCATTTTCTGGTTGACGATCGAAAGCCCGGAAGGCCGGCCGCTGAAAAACCTGATTGCCAAGGCCTACCGCATTACGCCCAAAAAAGACGCGCGCGACCAGGACATTCGCTACAAAAGCCAGCGCGAATTTCTGTTTCATCGCGAGGTTTATGACTACTTCAGCGCGCAGGCAGAAGTGTATTCCGTGGTGAGGCCGCTGGACTATTTTCCCGACTTGCTGACGTTGATCGTCGAAAAAGCAGAGGGCAAAGATCTTGGCGTTTTGATCAAAGAAACACGTTATGCGCTGAGCGGCTATCAAACCCGCAAAACCCGGCTGGGCGCATATGTGCAGCGGTGCGGTAAATGGCTTGCCCTCATGCACCGCGGTTTTCCGGCCGGCGCCGCATTGACACTCGAACCCGATCATTTCGAACGGCAAGTCAATCATTATTACAAACGCTTTTGCAAAGCCGGCGGTGAGGTGGAGTTGGCCGATCCCCTCCGGCAGCGCATTTTGGCGGTCAGCCGCAAATTCGCCGGCGCCGAAGTGGCGCAGGCGCATTTGCACGGCGATTTCAAATTGCGCCATCTTTTTTTTACGCCGGAGCGCATCATTCCCATTGATTTCGGCAATGAATTATCCGGCGCGGCCTTCGACGATGTGGCGCGCTTTCTCGTCGAGTTGAAGTTAATGGAATATGGCGCGCGCTTGCCGCTGCACAGCGACTTGATGCCCTACTTGCAGGAACAATTCCTTTTGGGTTATTTGGGATCGGGTTCCTGGCCGCCCTTGTTGCGGCTCTATTATGTCGTCTGGCTTTGGGCCAAGTGGGATCGCCGCTTGAAAAAATTGACCACCAACAAGCGTGTGCGCAAAGCTTTGGATTGGATGCACGCCGGAGGCGTGCAGCGCCTGCTCAATCACACGTATGTCAATAGCTGGTTCAAGCGCGAGCTAACCTCTGAACTTACTATTTTAGAAAAGGAAGTTGACGGTGACAACCATGACGGACACCACCCGCCGCCAAGCCCCGCGTTCCGTTCTCTCAAAGCATGAGGCCAAACGTTGCCGCTTGTTCGCCCGCCTGTCGAAGATCGGGTTTACTCCTGTGCTCCTCCTGCTGCTGGCCTCCATGGCCATGGCGTGCAGCGATGATGCCAAGCAGAGTTTGAGTGACACGGCAAAGAGCATCATCAAAGAAAAAAAGAAATCTGCCGGCAAAAGCGAGGCGAAAGCCCCCGTTCCAATTTCGGTGTATACGCCGCCGCCGCAAAGCCCGCTGGCGCGCAAGGTGCATCCGCGGCTTTATCTGACGCCGGAAGAATTGCCGGCGCTGCGCCAGCGTTTGAAAACTCTTTATCGCGAAGAGTTTCAGAAATATGTCAACGAGCTGGATCGTCATTTTGACGATCTCCCGGAATCGAAAATTGGCGGCATTCTTTATCTCGATACCAAAAACTATGCGTTTTTGTATATCATCGATCCCGCCACGCTGCCCGAGTTCTCCTTCGGCCACAGCCGCGAACAGTATGGCCGCAAAGCGATTGAACACGCCATGTATATCAAGCGAGAGACGCGGCACGATCGCCAATCGTCCGCCGGTTTGCAGGGCGACAACGGCGGTTATCTCAATTTGAGCTTGGCCGTGTCCTACGACTGGTTGCATGCCCTGTTGACGCTTGAGGAAAAGCGCACGCTCGCCGATGCCATGATTCGTTTGTATGATACGCGCGACGACGAAGCCGATCCCGGCAATTATGTCAAGCTCTCCAACCAAGTCACCGGCTACATTCATTCCGGCTGCGCCGGCGCACTGGCCTTGTGGGGCGATGATCTGGGGCCGGGTTACAGCGACAAAGCGCAAGAAATGCTGAATTTTTTCAACGCCGTTTTTCTCGAACGCTCACTTGCGGTGGGTGATAAAGTATTCGAAGGCCCGGGTTGGGGCGAAGGCGCGAGTTACTACATGATGGGAATTACCAACGTCAGTTTCATGGCGGGCGCCGCCTCCACGGCGCTGGGTGAAAATCTTTTCTTCAAACATCCTTTTTTGCGTTACAACGTGCTTTACCTTTTGTACAACATTCTGCCGCTCAAGTTGAAAGATAACTACTACCTTTCCCGGCACGATACCAGCAGTCTGCAAAAAGTGATCGGCAGCAGCACGGGGCGCATCTGCGCCATTTCCGCGGGTGCGCTGCAGCATGAAGACCCTCGTATTGCCGGTTTGGCCAAATGGATGATGAGCGAAAGCGGCTTTGGCCAAAAAATGGAAGATTGGAAGTATTTCGATCCTCGCATCGATTATTTGTTTTTCAAATTCATTTGGGGCAGCGCCGAGGTGACGCCGCTCACGCCGGAACAGGCAGGCATGCCGTTGACCTATAAACTGGCGTTGGGCGAAATTGTCATGAAGTCATCTTTTGATAAAGAAAGCTCGACGCATATCATTTTTTGGGCGCCAAAGTATTGGTACGCCCCGCATGCGCACAAGGACATTGCGAGTTTTACGATTTTCAAGCACGGCAGCCTGGCGTTGGATGCCGGCAGTCCCAAAAATGCCAACGACTTTCCGCGCAGCTCCAGCGCGCGCGAAGCCGTGTTTCACAACATTCTCGGCCTGTATGATCCCGACGAGCCAGAGGACGCCGACGATCGCAATTTTATGAATTTCAGTTTCAGCGCGCGGAGTGAGGCCGATCATTGGCAAGACGAGGAGTATCAGCCCAACGGCCGGAATTATATTGGCGAAATCAAGGCGCTGGAATCGAGTGCGGATTATGATTTTGTCGATTACGACTATTCCGCGGCCTATCGCGGCGGCGACAAGAGCAAAGCGAGTTCGGCGTATCGCCGCTTCGCGTATTTGCGCGGGCCGGAGAATCAGGAATTTGTGCTCATCCACGACCTGGTGGAATCTCCATTCGAAAAACGTTTTCTCTTGCACACCGCCTTCGAGCCGGCGATTGCCGATGATCAAATTACGGTAACGAACAACTTCGAGGTGGCGCACGGGCGCATGATTGTGAAATCGCTGCTGCCCGTGCAAAAGGAAATTCTGAAAATCGGCGGCGAGGCCATGTGGTTTACGGATGCCGACGGCAAGCCGGTGAAATCGCGCGGGCCTTACGTTGACTGGGGCGCCTATTGGACCGGCAGCTATCGCGCCGAAATCCGTTCCAAAAACGGTGAATACCTGACGGTCATGCAAATCGGCGATTCGCGCACGCTGCAGGCAATGGCGCCCGTCACCAAAATCGCATCCGCCGTGTGTTCCGGCGCCTTGATCAACGGCCAGCGGCTGGTGGTGTTCAGCAAAAATACGACGCCTCAGCGTTCACTGAACTATAAAATTTCTGCTCAAGGATTGGTTTCTCATTTGGTCACCGGCCTCACGCCCAACAAGATGATGCAGCTCAAGAAGAACGGCAATGTCTTTTTGAATGTGAAAACCAGCGAGCAGGGCGTGATGTACTTCAAGGACGACCCGCAGGGTTCAGCGACCTACGAGGTAACGGAGTAAACAGACGTTATGGCGATTGTGATTCGCGATGCCGAGCTTAAGCGCGACCGTCAAGTGATGATGGATTGCCTGCTGCGCAACCGGCAGCGCTATGAAAAAAATGACACCTTCGAGCAACGTTTCGATTGGGCCTATTCCGGCAATCCTTACGGCGAGGGCCGGGCGTGGCTGGCCGTTGATGAAGCCGCGAACAAAGTGATCGGTTTCACCTCGGCGTTCCCGCGCCGCATGTTCGTGAATGGCGAATGCATGATTGGCTGGAATTGCGCCGATTTTTCCATTGACAAAGAATACCGCACGCTGGGGGCCGCGATGAAATTGCGCCGCGCCGCCAAACTTTGCGTCGATCGCGGCGAGTTTGCCTTTTTGTACGCGCATCCCAACGATCGCATGCGCGTGGTGCACGAGAAGGTCGGCCATCACGCCATCGGCAAAATGGTGCGCTATGCCGCGCTATTGCGGCTCGATCAAACTCTGGGCGCCAAGCTCGGCAATAATCCGGTTGCGAAAGTATCCGCAGCGCTGGCGAATCCCCTGCTGCGGTTGATGTCGCCGCGCCGTTCCGGTCTCGACAAGTTTCAATTTAGCCTGGCGCAAGAGCAGCGTTTTGGTGAAGAGTATGATCGCTTGTTTGAAAAAGTCAAACACCAGCACAGCGTCATCGGCAGCCGCGATACGGAGTATTTGAACTGGCGCTTCCTGCGTAATCCGCTCTATCGCGCCAAGAGCCTGCGCATGCAACAAGATGGTGAGCTGAAAGGATATGTTTTGTATTACGAAGGCAACGGCATCGCGCGCGTTGCCGACGCGATTGTTGAAGGCAAAAGCGACGAGATAGGCATACTGCTGGCTGGGCTGATTCACCATCTCCGCAAAGACGGCATCAGCTCGATTTCGCTACGGCTGCACAACATGAATCCCCTGCTGGCGCAAGCGCAGCAGCTCGGGTTTCGCTATCGTGACGATGCCACTTCCACTGTGATTGCCTATGCTTCACCGACTTCGCCCTTTGCTCCGGTTGTATTGGAAGGCAAGAATTGGTTTATGACGGTGGGTGATCGAGATATTTAGCAAGGGGCAGGTTGCAAGGGGCAAACAGCGGCGATACTACTTTATGTCATGGCCAACACCATTATTTGTCATTCAGCAGGAATCCTGTGAAGTATCATAAAAATGGCCCAAATCGATTGCAAGTTCAATGATGCTTCAATTGATTCGATTGATCAATTAACCTCGGAGTTTTTTTCTCATGGACATTCGTACCGACATCAAAAATTTTCTCAAAAAGCAAGCACCCAAAGGCGTAGCCTTCAATGACAGCGACAGCCTGCTCGCCAACGGCGTCATCGATTCAATGAAGATGCTCGACCTCATCAGCTTCGTCGAGCAGCAATTCAA
>SZPB01000348.1 GCA_030263535.1 Cytophagia bacterium CHB2 | reverse complement strand
TGCGCGCCGCTATTTCGCGCGGAGTTTTCAAACAAAGCCGACGCTCAAGCGCGGCCTGGCATGGGCCACAGCCAATCTGCCGAGAAGCTGGCAGGGATTATTCGCTGAAAAACCCTGGCGCCGGGTGTCTTGATCGCCGATGAGTAATAGTCAAACATGATCAAACTTGAAAAAATCGCGTTTTGGCTCACGCTAACAACGTTCGCTTTTCCCCTGGCCACGCGCCTGGGCAACGGCTACAGGCTTTATTTGTTTGAGTTACCGCTATGGTGCGTGTATTTCTTGTGGGCCTTTCGTTTTGGTTTGAAAGACCAACGCTTGCAAATGCAGCGCATCGACTTGTACTTTTTTTTGTTCATGGCCTGGCTCGGCGTTTCCGTTGCCCTCAATGAGACCTGGGAACTCGGCGCGAACACCGGTTGGTTCTGGGTTAAATGTTATCTCGTCGGTTTCTACTTGCGCCATAATTTGTATCGTTACTATTCCCTGCGCTCGATCATGATTTTTTTGATGGTAGCGCTTTTTTGCGAAGCCAGCCTGGGACTGGTGCAAGGCATCACGCAGACCAGCATTGGCGCGGTACAGCAGTATTTTGGCCAGGAAATGGAACACATTTCCATTTACAAAGCCGGTGTGATGAGCCTGGTGCGTGTGCAGGGCACATTTAAACACAGCAATATTCTCGGCAATTGGATTGTCTTGTTGTTGCCGCTGGTGGTGGCAAAAGCGTTGATGAGCACCGGCCGCGCGCGCCTGCTCTATTGGGTGTGCAGCATCGTTTCCGCCGTGACCCTGGTGCTCACGCTATCGCGCGGCAATTGGGGCGCGGCTGTTTTCGGGATCACGGTAATGTTCTATGCCACCGGCGCGTTGACGCTCAAGCGCATCAACTGGCCGCGCTTTCTGCTGCTGGGATTGATCGCCGGCGTCTATCTCGCCTCCCTGGTCTTCACCTACTTCGACGAACTCTCGCTTTTTTCCAAAGCGTTGGCAGAACGTGTGCAGATGTTGCCCGGCAGCCGCAGCGAATCGACGCGCTATAATTTGATTCTGGGTTCCGCGGAATTGATTGCCGAGAATCCGTGGTTCGGCGTCGGCCTGGGAAAATCAAACGAGTTGTTGCACTACACGGAGTATGAAATCCGCGATCGTTTCAGCTCGACCGTACATAACATTTTCCTGATCATCGCCACGGAAGGCGGCATTATCGGCTGCTTGTTGTTTTTCCTCGTGCTCTGGCGACCGTTCAAACACATTTATCGCATTGCCCGGGTTAAGCGTGAAACGAGCGGCGAAGAAAACCGTGTGGCCGCCGCCGGCATGGTGGGCGGCTACAGCGCCATTCTCTTTGCCATGTTGTGGTACACCGGCATGTTGGATCAGGCCGAGTTGCCTTTGATCATGACCTTCATCCATCTGGCGAAAGCGCTCCGCCCGGATCAAATCGTAAAGCCACTGGTCAACGGCAAGATTGATCTCGCGCCGCAGGAAAATAAATTTCACACCAACGGCAAGGGGCATGCGGCTGCGCTGCCCGCGCACGCATTGACGTCGTTTCCAGTTTTGGAGGTGAGCAAAAATTGATTTCGGTGAAAACCCCCATGCCCTCGCAGCGCATGCGCATCTTGTATTTCACCTCATTTTTTGTGTCGCAAGGCGGCGCCAGCCTGAGTTTTTTGAAATTGTTCGAAGCGTTCAATCGCGGCAACTTCGAAGCCTTTGCCGTTGTGCCGGAAGAGGCGCGTGCGCAAATCGCGCAACAACAGCTTTCTGCGGAATTGACCAGCCGCTTGCATTATCTCCGCATCGATCGCATTTCGCGCCAGTTGTTGCATCCCGTGCGTTTGCTGCGGTTCATTGGCCGCGCCGTTACCGGCGTTTTAATGTTGCGCCGCATGCTGCGCCAACTGCGCATCGAAGTGGTGCATGCCAATGATTTGCGTGACTTTCACGCCCCGCTTGCCGCGTGGAGCTGCGGCGTTCCGGTGGTTTGGCATTTGCGCGCAAGCCGGCCGAATCCGTTCACGCGGTATCCGGTGGCGACGATGATCCATTTATTCGCCACCAAGATCGTCGCCGTTTCGCATGGCACGGCGCGGCAAATGGTGCTCAAGCGCAGCTTCGTGCAAAACAAAGTTGCGGTGATTTATAATCCCGGGCCGTATCGCGAGAAATTTCATTCGCGCATTGACGGCGCGCCGTTGCGGCGGGCATTCGGTTTCCCGCCGGAAGCCCCGGTGATCACGATGATCGCCAAGCTTTCACGGCGCAAGGGCCACATGGTTTTTGTGCAAGCGTTGCCCCTCATCCGCGCGCAAATTCCGGCGGCGCGTTTTCTCATTGTCGGCGGCGAATTGGAAGGCCATGAAGATTATGCGCGCGCATTGCGTGCGCAAGCCGAGCCGTTCGTGCGCGAGGGCATTCTGCTCTTTGCCGGCGAGCGCAACGATGTGCCTCAAATCATGGCGGCAAGCGATGTCATCGTGCAATCTTCGCTTTGCCAGGATGCGTTTCCGGGCGTCGTGCTCGAAGGCATGGCGACCGGGCGCGTCGTGGTTGCGTGCAACGCCGGCGGCATTCCCGAGCAAATTACCGACGGCGAGGACGGGCTGCTCTTCATCATGGGCGATGCCCACGATCTCGCGCGTCAGGTCATTCGCGTGCTTTCGAATCCAGCGTTCAAAGAAGAGTTGGCGCATGCTGCGGCAAGGAACCTCGACCGCAAATTCAATTTCGACAAATTTGTGCGCGAATTTGCAGAGCTGTATCAAACGCTGAAGATTGCGCCTGGCGCGCGCCGAGAAAATTCTGTTGACGCGCCTCTCCCGGGAAGGCGCGAAGCCGTTTCGGTCAACAAAAAAATGGAAGCCAGCTCGATTTAATGGCTGCAAGGCGGATAAACCGCAACTCAAAGGAAATCGCCAACGGATAGAATCAACCCGGCGGATGGAAAAGCTTTTTAACAGTTGGGTTGTTTCTATCCGGTGGAAAATTTTTTTGCTTTTATGGCAACAATTTCACTTTAACGGAACTAATATGCGAACTCGCCTGCGGACAAGCCGGCATCATGTTTTGGATCTTGAAAGAACATTTAGGATGAACCTGCTATCATGAGCTTACCATCACATCATTCCCGTCTTATTATTCTAGGTCTGGACGGCGCGACCTTTGATTTGATTACGCCCTGGGTCGAGCAAGGAAAATTGCCGCAACTGGCGGCGTTGATGCAAGAAGGCTGCTGGGGCCCGTTGCGCACCGTGATTCCGCCGAGCACGGCCGTTGCGTGGAATTCCTTCGCCTCCGGCAAAGGGCCGGGGCGCCATGGTTTGTTTGAGTTCATGCGCCGCCGCCCGAATTCCTATCGCATCGAGCCGGTGAACTCCGACGAAGTGGAGAGCGCGCGCTTGTGGGATATCATGGCTTTTCATGGCAAGCAATCGATCATTCTCAATCTGCCGATCACCTATCCGGTGCGGCCACTTAACGGCCAGATGGTTGCCGGCTTGCCGGTGCCGGCTTCCGGCCCGAATCGTTGTTATCCCGAAAATTTAATCGAGGAATTCGAGAAAATTGTGCCGGGTTACAAACCGCTGCCGAGTGTGAGCTTCTCCGGCAAGAATGAAAAGGAATATCTCGAGGATTTGCTCGGCACGCTGCAAAACAAAATCACAATTGCGCGCCATTGCCTGAAAAACAAGGCCTGGCATCTGTTCGTGCAGGTGTTCAGCGAAACCGATTTTTCCATGCACTCGTTCTGGCGCTACGCGGACAACACGCACTCGAAGTATCGCCCGGAAGATCATCAGCGCTATGGCGACGCGATTTTCAAAGTCTACCGTGTGATCGATGATTTCATCGGCGAGGTGCGGCAGAATTATCCTGAGGTGCCGTTGCTGCTGGTTTCCGATCACGGCTTCGGGCCGTTGGAGTACTACATCTACAGCAACACCTGGTTGCTGCGCGAAGGCTTTCTCACGCCCAAACGCAGTCTGGCGGCGCAGCTCAAATATCGCGCTTTTCAGGCCGGCGTCAGCCCGAGCAATATTTTTTCCATGATCAACATGATCGGGCTGAGCAAGGTCAAGCGCAAAGTCAAAGGCACGCAAGCCGGCTACAGCCTGGCGGAGAAAGTTTTCTTTTCGTTCCCGGATATCGATTGGCGGCGTTCGCGCGCGTATTCCATTGGCGGCGGCATTGCGGGTTTGATTTTTGTGAATCTCGAAGGGCGTGAGCCGGAGGGCGTGGTCAAGCCCGGCGCTGACTACGAAGCCACGCGCGATGAAATCACGCAGCGTTTGCGCCAATTCCGCGATCCCAAAACCGGCGAAGCGCTGATCGGCGAAATTTACAAACGAGAAGAGTTGTTTGACGGCCCGTTTTTCGAGCGCGCGCCCGATCTGGTCTATTTCCCGAAGGATCCGCGTTACATCGTCTTCAGCAGCTTCTCGTTTTCGTCGCATCGCGTGATTCGCGATCCGGGACATTACATCACCGGCCAGCACCGCATGGACGGAATTTTTCTGATGCATGGCGCGGCCGTGAAGAAAGGCCAGCATCTGAAAAATGCGCGCATCATCGATATCGCGCCCACTGCGCTTTACCTCATGGGCCACCCCATTCCCAACGATATGGATGGCGACGTGCTGACCGGTGGCCTGGCGGACAAAGTCTTGCGCGAGCAGCCCATCGACCGCATGGAATTCGAACACAACAAGAATGACGAGCAGATGGTTTACAGCGAGGAAGATCGCGCCGAAGTGGAAGCGCGGCTGAAGAGTTTGGGGTATTTATGAGCAATCATTCTCAATTATCCATTGATCATTGACCATTAATCATTAGCCATTGACAATTGTTAATGACAAATGGATATGATCAATGGTTAATTGTTGATGGCAAATTGTCAATATCATCATGAATAAAACATCACGCAGTTCTAAAGTTCTTTTTTTCGGAATGGACGGCGCCACCTGGCGCATTCTAAAACCGATGATGGCGCAAGGCCGCCTGCCGCATTTGCAGCGGTTATGCGACTCCGGCGCCTCCGGCATTTTGCAGTCAATCGAGCCAATGGTATCTCCGGCGATTTGGACGAGCATCGCTTCCGGCAAAACGCCGGATAAACACGGCGTGTGGGATTTCGTGGTGTCATCGAAAAGCGTGCGCTGCAAACGCGTGTGGGACATGGCTTCGCAATCCGGCTGGCGCGTCGGTTTGTGCGGTTATATGGTGACATGGCCGCCGCCGGAGCTCAACGGCTTCGTGATTCCCGGATCGTTCTCGCGCGGCCCGGAAACGCATCCCGCCTCGCTGCAAGCGATTCGCGAGCTTGACATGACCCAGCGTTCGGACAACCGGCGTTCGCTGTTCACCGCGATGCAACGCGCGTGGCAATGCCATCGTTTGGGCGTGCGGCCGTCTTCGTTCGCAGATGCGGCGCTGACGCTGGTGCGCACGCGCGCGCAACGCGATTATCTCGAAAAATTCTATCACATGCGCCGCATCGGGTTTGAAGCTTATGCCGATGTGTTCGTGCGCCAGGTGCAGCATTTTCAAACGCAATTATCGATGTACGTCTTCACACTGGTCGACAGCACCTCGCACAATTATTGGAAATTCATGGAGCCGGAGGCATCGGCGAGCTCGGTCGAGCCGCGCGAGATCCAAAAACATCGCAGTAAGATTTATCAAGCTTACGAAGCCGTCGATCGCATGATCGGCCGCACGCTGCGCCGGCTCGAGGTGAGCTTGCCGGCACGCCACGAGGAGGGCAACACCAACGTCATCATCGTTTCGGATCACGGTTTTCAATCCGTGCCCGAAGCTCAGGGCCGCCCGCCGGATCGTACCGTGCGTATTTTGCCCGAGGCCCTGGTGGAATTGTTGCATTGGGAAGCCGCCGCGGTGCGCACGTTTAACATTCGCGGCGCAACGTTTTTTCGCCATCGCCAGGAGGATTCCTTTCAAATCGAAAAAATGCGCAGCGACCTGAGCGCGATTAGAGTGGTGAATCCCTCCGCGCCATTTTTCGATGTCAGTCTCGATCCCTATGGCAATATTGAAATCGCGCTGAACGCCGCCCTCGGCGAGTTGAAAGGCTTGCAGGTAAAGCTGCCGGAAGGCCAGATCATCGCTGCGGAGAAAATCGTTGCCGGCGATATTGGCGCCATCTCCGGTGATCACCATCCTGAAGGCGTTTTCATCGCCGCCGGGCCGGACATTCGCCGCGGGTATGCCTTGCAGAATGCCAGCGTGTTGGATGTCACGCCCACGTTACTCGCGTTGATGGATCTGCCCATCGGGCAAGACATGGATGGCCGCGTGCTTACGGAAATATTCAAACCGGATTTTTTGAGCGCTTCGCCCATCCGTCATATTGATACGTGGGAAGAGCCAAACTGGAGCTATGAAGAAGACAACGCTTCCGCCGACGAGGCGTTGAAAGAAAATTTAAGAAGCTTGGGGTATCTCTAAGTGTGACGATTGCGCCAGTTGATTGTGAGCGAATAGCCTGTCACAAAAACGGCAATCATCGCGTTGTGCAACTGGTGGACTACGCATGACTTCCAAAACAAGGACTCTTTGGGGCTTGCGCCTGTTTACGCTGCTGCTCTTGCTGGCGGCCTGGATGGGCATGTATGCGACGGGCAAGAGCCGCCGCATCGATTTCGATGCGACGCTCGAACCCAACATCGCCACCGCGCGCGTCTCCGGAACCTGGGCGGTGAAGCTGGTGATCGGCGTTGACAGCTTGCAAACCGGCGCTGCGGTAAAATACCGTTTCGTCAAAGGATTCGATAAGCCGCAGAATGCGGATTCGCTCAAAGCGAATTTCATTACC
>SZPB01000347.1 GCA_030263535.1 Cytophagia bacterium CHB2 | reverse complement strand
CCGAGAATCCCGAAGGGATGTCATGGTTATAGAAAGATAGCCAAAAGTAACAGGGGATAACCCTGTAAGGGTGACATATTTACTGCACCAACTTTGGGGAATTGCACCCCATTCACGTTCGGTAATGCTCGACCACGGTTAAACCGTGGTTTTACCAATTTGATGGATTAAAGCGTTGCCTGCGTCTGCTGCGTCACCCAATCCATCAAAAACAACGCCGCAGAAAGATTCTCTTCGAACGTCGGCTGAATTTGACTCTCCGGCAATTCGAAACCGGGTATGCTGCTGCTCGGCCGCAGCTCAATGGTGATTGCCGGCAGGTTCAGAAGCGCGTACAGCCAATCCGTTGTATCACCGCTGGCGAGATAAAGATCCGATGATTGTTGCGGCGTATACCGCACACCGTGCACGGCGCGTATGCGATCCGCCATCGCAACCGCAAGATTGTTGAGCAAGTCACGATCGGGCGCTGGATTACTCGTATAGCCCCACGGATACAAAACAAGCTGTGAAAAGTTATGATAACTAATCAACGCCTTTACCGGGCGGCTCTGCAAGAAGTCACGTATTGCCTGCGTTTCCGGCTCGGAAAATGGCGAGGGGCCGCGATAGGTTTCAGAGTACGTGTCCCCGGAAGAGCCGGGCCCGCCCCATTGATAGCCATAATTGCGATTCAAATCCACGCCGAACGTGCCGTCGTTGTTGTTGCGGCGATTCTTGCGCCACAAGCGTTGCGTTGTGATGGTGTACTGATGTCCGTCGGGATTCACCATGGGCACAACCCAGATTGCCGTCTCATTGATCAGCCGGGTAACCAGCGAATCACTGCCATAATTCTCGAGGAGATGTTTTGCAATGAGAAAGGGCACGTCAACCGAAATCCATTCGCGCGCATGATGCCCGCCGAGCAAAATGATTTCTGCCTCGCCCTCCTCTTGCGCCACCGCGTCGCTGATTTTCATGGCCCACAGGTCGCGGCCTTCAACGGATTTGCCCAGCGATTTGACTTGTGCAATCGCGCTGTGCTGCGCCGCCAATTGCGGCAGCTCGTTCTTGATTTCATCATAGGTATGATACAAGCCGGCGTCCGGCGCTGGCGGCTGAGTACCCGGACAATCACCGCTGGTCAGCAACACATAACCCAGGAAAAGAGAAGCAATCGTTGCAATTACATTTGTTTTTCTCATTGTGCGCGTCCTTCAAATTTGTCAGCATCGGCTGCAATAATTTGGAATGAAAAACCGACTTCTTGCAGCTTTTCAAGTTGAATATCGAAAGCCCGCGCAATGGCCGTGTCTCCGCGCGTTTCCCATAAATCGAGACCGGCATCCACGATTTGTTGCACGCTGGTTGAGTCTTGCAACGTAATGTAAACGAGCCGCTGGACGAGATCCTTTTCTTGCAGGGTCTCGGCAGGAAGCGCCAGCGCCGTCGTCATGGTACTATCAACGCGAATAATGACGTAATCCGGTTCTTGGACGACGATCTCCGCCCCAGCTTGGCGAATTCGGGCAAGCTCTTCTGCGCTGCTATACTTGATTTTGCGCAGACCCGAGGCGCTTTTGGCTGAGGGTTGCGGCGATTGACAGGACGCGATAAAAAGCGCCAGGAACAGCGGGAAATAGATTTTCAACATAAGAGGCCTTCTTGGTGGAAAGGGCGGTGAGAAAAATTGAGTTGGAAGATAGGATGATTTTGGGTAAAGTCAAGCAAGATTATGGTTGACCCGCAGGCCGGTGCAGCATGAATTAAAATTGAACTGTTTAAATAATCATCGGTGATTCAATTCATCCTGGCTAAAACTGTTGGAAAGCATAAAATGCGCAGCCTTGACTTTTCAGAGAGATTGACGTATTTTGGCCACTCACGCTGCGCGACGATATCTTGCTCAATTGCGCACGGCCGCCATCACATGCATATTGATCATCGCTGAACTAACCCTGCGGAGCCTGCTATGTCCAACGAAAAAGAACAATACCAGCAAGAGCGCGAGCGTTGGCAGCGCGAAACACGCCCCAAGTTTAAAGATCGCCCGGCCAAATTCATCACCACCTCCAGCGTTCCCATCAACGATCTCTATGGCCCGGATGACATCGCACACATCGATCCGTTGTGCGACATCGGCTTCCCCGGCGAGTTTCCCTACACGCGCGGCATACATGCCAACATGCACCGCGGCCGCTTGTGGACCATGCGCCAGTTCGCCGGCTTCGGCACACCGGCAGATACCAACAAACGTTTCAAATATCTTTTGGAAAACGGCCAAACCGGGCTCTCAACGGCATTCGACTTGCCCACGTTGATGGGCCGCGACTCCGACGATCCGCTCTCTGAAGGTGAAGTCGGTGTCTGCGGCGTGGCGATTTCATCATTGCGCGACATGGAAACGTTGTTCGAAGGCATTCCGCTGGATAAAGTAAGCACCTCGATGACAATCAATTCACCTGCTGCCGTGATTCTGGCCTTCTACATTTGCGTCGGCAAAAAACAGGGCGTACCAGAAAGCAAGCTGCGCGGCACGCTGCAAAACGACATTCTTAAAGAGTACATCGCCCAAAAAGAATTCATCTTTCCGCCCGAACCTTCGATGAAGATCGTCGTGGACACGATTGAATATTGCACCAAGCAGGTGCCGGAATGGAACACGATTTCGATCAGCGGCTATCACATTCGCGAGGCGGGCAGCACCGCGGTGCAGGAGCTGGCATTCACGCTTGCCGACGGTTTCGCTTATGTGGAAGCGGCGATGAAAGCCGGCTTAAATGTTGATGACTTTGCGCCACGGCTTTCCTTCTTTTTCAATTCGCATCTCGATTTTTTTGAAGAGATCGCCAAGTTTCGTGCGGCGCGCCGCATCTGGGCCAAACGCATGCGCGACAAATACGGCGCAAAGGATGAACGCTCATGGAAATTGCGCTTTCACACACAAACCGCGGGGTGTTCCCTCACCGGCCAGCAGCCCATGAATAACATCGTGCGCACCGCGTTCGAAGCGCTTGCCGGGGTGTTGGGCGGAACGCAATCGCTGCACACCAACTCGCTGGATGAGACCTGGGCGTTGCCTTCGGAATTCGCCGCGAAAATTGCGTTGCGCACGCAACAAATTATTGCTTATGAAACGGGTGTAACCAACACCGTCGATCCGCTCGCCGGATCGTATTTCCTCGAACATCTCACTTCGAAAATGGAACAAGAGGTGGAGGATTATTTTCACAAGATCGATGATATTGGCGGCGTGATTCCTGCAATCAAAGAAGGTTTTTTTCAACGCGAGATTGCTATAGCCGCACGCAAATATCAGGAAGAGATCGAAAAGAAGGAAAGGCTCATTGTCGGTGTGAATGCCTTTGTCGAGCCGGAAGAGAAACTTGATATACCGATTTTGAAAATCGATGCCAGCGTGGAGCGGCAGCAAGCGCAAAACCTTGCCCGCTTGCGCGCCGAACGCAACAACACTGCCGTGCGCCAATCGCTGGCCAAGCTCAAAGAAACAGCGCAAGAGGGCCGCAATCTCATGCCCGCGTTGATCGATTGCAGCATGGCTTACTGCACGCTCGGCGAAATTATCAACGAACTAAAAACCGTGTACGGCACCTGGCGCGAAGAGCCGGTGTTCTGAGCATCGCGAAACCATGCGTGTTTGAGGCCCGGCTGCGCTGCGCGCCGAGGCCCGATTCGGTGTATTAACGATAATCTGCGATCAAAAAGGATTCTTACATGGAAAAAAAGATTCGCGTGCTTGTCGGTAAACTCGGCCTTGACGGCCACGATCGCGGCGCGAAGATCATCGCCAGCGCCTTGCGCGACGCCGGCTTCGAAGTCATCTACTCCGGCCTGCATCAAACGCCGGAGATGATCGTGGAAGCGGCATTACAGGAAGATGTCGATGTGATCGGCATTTCAATGCTGTCGGGCGCGCACATGACGCTGTTTCCGCGCATTATGGACCTAATGAAGAAGAACGACATGACTGACGTTCTGCTGCTGGCGGGCGGCACGATACCCCCGGATGATGCCGCGGAATTGGAGCAACTCGGCATCGGCAAGGTTTTTGGGCCGGGCACGGATACGCGCGATATTATCGGGCATATTCGCACTTGGGCGGAGAAAAAGAGCGAAATCCACAATCGGCAAGTTGTATAAATTGCCAGCGTCAGTGTATCTTCTCTGCGCTCACATGCTGTACACCGCGGTTCCGAATGCGCAGCACGGTCACGGCCCCCTCTCCGAAAATCGTTTCCATCAGTATTGTGTAGTCACTCACCCGTGTCTCAGGCATAAATACCTGAATGGTACCCGCGAATCCACCGCCGTGTACGCGACACGCGCCGGAGTTTTCTTCCTTCAAAAAATCTTCCGTTAAAGCAAGCGCTAACGCGATACTCTGCTCGGTGGGGTCTTGCGGGCTTGCGCAATTCTGCAGCCATTTCCAAGATGAATTGCCGGAAGCGCGCACCAATGCAAGAAATGCTGCGAAATCGCCCTTGTTCAGCGCCGCAACTTGCTCTGCGACGCGCTGATTTTCATGCAAAAAGTGCAGCGCTCTCAAGAGGGCGCGATCTCCAAGTTGCGTGCGCAGCGCGCGGCAATGGTCAATCACGTTTTCTAGCGAAATATCACGACAAACTTTTCCTCCGAGCTTGCCGGCCACCGACTTCATTTCTGCCGGTATGGCCGCGTAATCATCGGTCAAGTCGGCGTGGCTTCCGCCGGTATTCACCACGACCAAGCTGTGATGCTGCGCGGCAAAATCAAAATTTATTTTTTCAATTACCGGCTTCTCCGGATCTTCAAAGTCGATTGCAACGATCCCGCCCAACGCACAGGCGATTTGATCCATCAACCCGCAAGGCTTCTTGAAATAAACATTCTCCGCATACTGGCCGATCTTGGCCACTTCAATTGCAGGTATTTTTCCCTTATTGTAAAAAACATTCATAATCGTGCCCAGCAACACTTCGATGCACGCCGAAGAGCTTAAACCCGAGCCGATCATTACATTACTGGCGAGGCAGGCATGGAATCCGCCGACGGCATATCCCAACGTTTGAAAGCGCGCGGCAATCCCGCGAATGAGTGCGGAGGTTGTTCTCTCTTCGTTCTTTTGGGGAGTCAGATCGCGCAGGGAAACTTCAAACGGAGGTGAATACGTTTCGGAGTAGATCGTCACCAAATCTTTGTTCGTTGGCGCGGCGGCGGCAATCGCGTCAAGATTCACCGCGGCCGCCAACACACGGCCGTGATTGTGATCGGTATGATTTCCGCCAATCTCCGTGCGGCCGGGCGCAGAGAATAACTGCGCCTCTTCTCCACCAAAAAATTCTTCATACTTCTTTAAGAGTTGTTCATACCTGCGGATTTGCAACGCCTCCTGATCACTGCCATACAACTCGAGAAATAATTTGCGCCTCGCGTCAACAGTACTCCTGGACATGGCATTACGCCTCTTGATTATAAAAGATGCTCTTTCGTTCCAAAACCGGTTTTACCAAAAAATTGCGTACAGCGTCGCGGTCAGAAGGATAACTACCCCGCCCAACCATAAAACCGAGGGCGCAGGCCTCATGTCGAATTCCTCTCGCACCGGCAAGACTTTGGGCTGTGCCAATGGTTTCATGATCGTCAGCACCGCCATCACGGCGATAATGATGACAAAGGTTATTGCCATACGGTTTAGGAATGCGATCTTTCCCAACGCGACGCCGAGATTTTCAAAAAACGGGAGACTGCCAAAAAAGATCAACAAAAGGCCATAAATGATAGGATTGAGGATCAACGCCCACACGCCGGCTTGCTCCGGCACCCTCTTGACAAACAAACCAAAAATAAAAGCGGCAAGCACGCCAGGAGATATGAAACCCTGGAATTCTTGGATGTAGCTAAAAATTCCCTTTAGACTGGGATGGGCAAGATTGGGGGCAATCAGACAACCGAAGATGACAAACACAAACGTCATGAGGCGACCGACATTGATCAAGGCTCTGCCTGATGCAGTCTTGTTCCAATGACGTTTGTATAAATCCATCGTAAAAATGGTCGAGGCTGAGTTGAGCATGGAAGCCAGCGAGCTGACAACCGCGCCGCACAATGCTGCGAAGATGAAACCTCGAAGTCCGGGCGTAATCAAATTTCGAATCAACAGCGGGTAGGCCGCATCCGTGGTGGCGCCGCTGGCTGTAAGCTGCTCGGCGTAGAGTTGATAAGCCATGATCCCGGGAAAGATAATGATGAACGGAATAATGAGCTTGATAAAAGCGGCGAAGATGACGCCCAACTGGCCTTGTTTCAGCGTGCTGGCTGCCAGGGTTCGTTGCGTGATGTATTGATTCAAACCCCAATAATAAAAATTCGGAATCCAGAGTCCGACAACCAATGCCGTCCACGGCAACACCGGATGATCGCTGGGCAAGATCATGTGAAGTTTGTCAGAATTAGCCGCAAAAAAATTATCCACGCCGCCCACCGCGCGGAATCCCAATATCATGGTTATGAAGCCGCCGATGATCAAAGCTGAGCCTTGAAAGAGATCCGCCCACGCCACCGCTTTGAGTCCACCCCAGATGGTATAGATTGCCGCAATGCCGCCGACGAGCCATATAGCATGACTCATTTGCAAATCATAAATCGTATGCAACGGCAGGGCACCGGAATAAATTACGGCAGCGACCGTCACACCGACATAAATCAACATTGTATAAAACGCCATGAGGGCGCGTGCCGTCGGATTGTACCGGTATTCGAGATACTCAGGAATGGTATAGATGCCGCTGCGTAAAAATTTCGGCAGAAAAAAAATGGCCACAAAAACCAGGCAAATCGCCGCCATCCATTCGTAGCTGGCAATTGCCAATCCGGCGAGCCCCGCCCCCTG
>SZPB01000346.1 GCA_030263535.1 Cytophagia bacterium CHB2 | reverse complement strand
ATCATTTCGCCATGAATTTCTGGAACGCCGAACATTTCCAGCGTGGTGTCGCCCAGGCGCAGGAAAACAATGCGAAGCTTTTCTTCTGGAAGCCACATTTCACGGTCGATGGTGAAGCCAAGGAGTCGCGTGTAAAAGACGACTGATTCTTCCAAATTCCGCGCGGTGATCGTAGTGTGGTCGATGCGTTTGATCATGGTAGTTCGTCGTGATGCCTTTAGGCATTCTCTTTTGATTACGTCCGGCCCCTGAAGCGGCAACTACATACGCTTCAACTCTTCCATCGTCGGCATGGAACTCTGCGCGCCCATTTTCGTCACCGAATAAGCCGCAACCGAATTGGCAAAGCGAATAGCCTCCTCAAGATTTTTGTCACTCGCCAGTGAAAAGGCCAACGCGCCGTTGAACGCATCGCCGGCAGCAGTGGTGTCGACAACCTGCACTTTCTTCGGTGGGAATAATTCGGCTTTCGCTTGACTCACTAACAACGCGCCTTTTTCACCCATCGTGACAATTACATTCTTCACGCTCGTGGCGAGCAGTTTCTTTGCCGCGGCTTGCGCCGAAGCTTGATCGTGGACGGCTTGCCCGGTGAGAAGTTCGGCCTCCGTCTCATTGGGGGTGAGATAATCGACTAGACTTAACAATTGCTGCGGCAGCTCGCGGGCGGGCGCAGGATTCAAAATGACGAGCGCGCCATGTTCTTTGGCCAGCCGGGCCGCCTGGATGACGGTGTCAAGCGGAATTTCCAATTGCAACAATACGATCTTCGCGCCGGAAAAAACCGCGCGGTTGCCCGCAATGTCGGTGGGCGATAAATTCATGTTGCTGCCGGAAACCACGACGATTTCATTTTGGCCGCTGCCCTCCACCGTGATGAGCGCCATGCCGGTCGATTCATCGGGATCGATCAAAAGATGATCGAGCTGCACCCCATCCTTTTGCATGCCGGCGCAGAGCTTGTCGCGAAAGAGATCGTTCCCCATTTTGCCGAAAAAATGAACGTCACCGCCGAGCTTCGCCGCGGCCACGGCTTGATTGGCACCTTTGCCGCCGGGGTGCATGCCGAACTTGCTGCCAAAAACAGTTTCGCCAGGCTGCGGAAAACGCGGTGTGCTCACGACCAAATCCATGTTGGCGCTGCCGATGACGAGAATTGTGCTTTTAGTCATTCTGCTTTCCACCATCCGATCATAATTCCAAAAAATTGCCCAAAGAATAAAGGCGGCCAACGGATTAATCTATTAAAAAGAGTGAAATCTTTGCTTTTAAAACAAACACGTTAGACGCGGATTTCCACAGATCCTCACAAAAAATCAGTGCAAACCACATTTGATCTGTGTCCAAAGATTTTGGCTCCGGCTCGTCCTATAACCTTCTCAATTATGAATCCGTTGGCCGCTGTTATCCGTTGATTTTTTTCATGAATGGACTTCGAATCAAAGCAATGAAAGCTCATACCGATGCTCATGCACCAGTCTCGGCGCCGAGAAAATGCCCGAGGGCTTTTGCACGGCCTCGAGCAAGTTGATCAGCGTGTTGGTGATTTTCAATTCGAACGTATTCCCGCCCGCTTTGATGGAATCGGTAACGTCAACGCGATATGGATGCCACGGCACGACGCGACTCTCGCCGCCATTGACGCTCACTTCCAGCACGTCATCGCCGCAATCGACTTCGAGAAACAATTTGCCGCCGATATATTTGCTCGGCACTTCAATCTCGGTGCGATAGCTGCCCGTGCCGGAATAGAACGGATAGCCTTGCTTCGTCCAGTCCCCAACTTTGACCACGCGATGCTTTTCGGTGATCATGTAACCATCATTTGATTTTTCCACCGCAAAATAGCCGATGATCTTGAGCAAATCGAGAATGCCGTCGGTACGGCGATTCGCGATTAATTTCACGGCGATGATATTGCGGCCAACTCGCACGTGGGATTGAATATCGACTTCTTTGATTTCCGCATCGAGCTTGCTGCGTCGGCCTTTGTCTTTTATTTCATCACCGTTCACAAAAAGTTGGTATTCGGAACCGCTGAAACCGTCAATGAGCAATCGTGTATTCGGCGGCAAAGTCGCAATCTCGAAGGAGATGCGATACCACAGCGTGACCGGATACGTTGCTTGATCGCGCTCCTGCGGCAGTTGCATTTCCCACGCGCCGTTGGTGACGTTGTGCCAGGCGGAGTCATCAAAATCAAATTTGTGGAAGCTTTGCTCGAATCCGGCGCCGCCGTCCATCGTCATTTTCCATTTGGAGATGAGCAGCGCGTTGTCCCCTTCAAGGTCAAACGAAAATTCCTTGCCGAGAGAGAGCGGACGCAGGGGGCGCTTGCCCCTGGCCGCGATGCGCTTCACGCCCTTGTCTGTAACGATTTTTGCAAATACTTCTTCGGCAGCTTCGGCGCTGTATCCGGCAAGAGTATTGCCGTCGAAGCTGGTGACATGCAAATTGCTCGCGGTGATGAACGGTTTTTGCAATTCGCCGTTCAAGACCACGATATGAGATGCACTCGCGGAGAAATCAAGATGAAAGATCAAACGCCCGTTTTTGACTTGATAAATGTGAATCGGAGTGACGTTGCCGGTATTCGTATTCCACAATTCCGGCCGGCCAATTTGCTCGAAAGTGATTTCAACGGCGCCTTTAGCCTGCGTGCTGGTATTGACCAAAAATAAATGTCGCAGCCATCTTTTATGCGATAAAGATAGAAAACCTCCTCATCGCTGATCGTGACATCCGGGGCTGCGCGTTGATTGAGCAAGCGTTTCAGTTCTTTCTTGGCGTTGGCGCGGTGCAGGCCCTTGCCTTCGATCACGAAGACGTTGCCTTTAGTGTTTCGATGCGTGATGCGCGCTTTGGTAGCGCCGTCATTTTGGAAATCCTCCAGCAGTTTCACCGGATTCACGCCAAGTAGATTCCGGACTTCTTTGACCGCGCGATTTTTTCCGCCTCCAAAAACTCAATGGGCGGCAATGTGTGCAATCACATGGCCGCCGCTTTTCACGAATTTTTGCAGAGCTTCGAACGTCGATCTTTTGATATGCTTGACCGGCGGCAAGATGAAGATCGAATACTCTTCGTCGCGAATTTTGATTTTTGCCATTCTCGATCTGCGCTTCGGCCAGCATGTCTTCATCGACATAATCGAAATCGTAATGCAGCCGCAGCGGCGTGTCGGTCAAATAATTGAAATCAAATTCAAGCACGTTGCCAATGTCGGTGCGTTTTGCGGGACGCAGTTGGCCCAGATGCTGCTCAACAGATAAAGCACGCGAACTTTGGCAACGTGGCGGCCGCCGGAAAGAATGTGGCTCAACCGCGCCGCGTAATCCGTAAATTGACCGTAATGCTTCCACCAGGTGTGATGATAGAATTGCGAGGGCGGCCAGTCGCGCTTGCGCTCGCCTTCGATGGAGTAATGATAGCCGTGATTGTTGAACCTGAATCCGGCGTGAAAAGGGCGAAATCTTCTTGCATCTGATAAAAATGTTCGTCTTTGCACGCCTAGACTCATTTTATAGTTTGTTGAATCGTTTTTTGAGTTTCTTGATCCTGTTCAGTGTTTCCAAGAAAGCGTTCTTGTCGGGATAGCACTCTGATAATTTTAGAGCGGGCCGGCCTTGTGGATAGATCAATTCGGCCGGTACTGCCAGCAACCGATGTCGCAATGATTCGATGGACATTCGACGGCACTCTTTGGGAAGACATAGTCGTTTGAAACAGTTCAACAGATTGTAGGCGAAGAGCGTGACCTGGGAAAAGGCAGAATTCGCTTCAAAAAATTTGGTTGGGATATTCTCCAATTCCAGCTTGACGCGTGCGATGCCGGCGCTGTTGCCGGCCTGAAAATCAGGATCGAAAGCCGTGACTTCATAGCGCGAAAGTCCGCGGCGACACTGCGCCACGACGACAGCAGCACGCGGGCGACAACGAGAAGAACGGATGATTGCTTTTTTGTTTTCGTGGCCGGCATTTCAACTTTTGGCAGCTTGTTCCAAATAAGTGCCGCGATCAATGCGAGGGTATAAACCGCCAAGACCAGTGGGAAAGTATTGTCCGGCAGCGCGAAGATGAGAGTCAGATTGCGCTCGATTCCCTGGCGCATGCGTTCGATCAGCCGCCGACGCGATACCAGACCGGAACGCCACTTGGGGATATAGAGCTTGGTCTCCAGCAGCGGGTTTTCGGCGACAGTATTTCCAACCATAGATGAATTATGCGCAAGCATTTTGGAATCGTTTTTTTCGAGGCTTGCTTTGAGGCAGAAAAATGCTGCAATTTCTATAAACGACTCGTGAAAAATAAGAAGCAAATCAGCGGCTGCGCGCGGCTTTGCGCAATTTTTGCTTTGTATTTTTTCGAGGCGCCTCCAATTTTTCATCTCGGAATGCTGAGCCCCATTCGCGCAAACTCTCGATAATCGGAATCGTTGTTTCGCCCTTTGCGGTCAGTGAATATTCGACTTTCGGCGGGACGACTTGATAAACCTCGCGATGAAGCAAGCCGTCGCGCTCCAATTCGCGCAATTGTTCGGTCAACATCTTGTGGGTAATTTGTCCCAGGCTTTTTTTCAGCTCGCCATACCGCCACGGCTTCTCTTTTAGCCTCCAAAGGATGGGCATTTTCCATTTGCCGCCGATAATCTCCAAAGCCAGCTCCACCGGGTTGTTGTAAGCTTTGCCCCTGAATTCAAATCTTGGCATTGCGGCCTCGCTTCAATGCTTCCTAAAAAGTGCGTATCATACTTGAAAGTGCATACTTGACAAAATAGCCATTTGCCTTTAAGTTTGCAATCAGAAGTTTGAAATTCCAGCAATGCCTCGATTATAAGCGATAGAGCAAGCGCTCTTTCTTGCGCGCAGGCAGGATCTCTGCGCTACGGGCCTCCGCCCAACTGAGGCATTACAAAATCAACTAATTTTCAAAACCCGAAAGGTGTGATGATGAGCGCCAATATCAATGTCTTCGATCCCAACAAGCCGAAAAAAGTCTTGCTGGTCGCCGCCAATCCCGCGGTTTCAACAACCACCGGCTGGCCGATTGGCTTTTGGGCCGCCGAGTTGACGCATCCCTACTTCGAGTTTACCGAACACGGTTATCAAGTTGAAATCGCCAGCCCGAAGGGCGGCAAGCTGCAGCTCGACGGCTTCAGCGATCCGCGTCACGAGAGCGGCTATTCGGCGCATGATCTGATCAGTTGGGGATTTTTGAGCAGCCCCAAACACGCGGCGCTCCTCGAAAACACCAAAAGCCTCGCGCAGGCAAAAATTTCCGACTACGACGCGCTATTTCTCGCCGGCGGGCAGTCGCCGATGTATACCTTCATCGATGACGCGAAGCTGCACAAATTCGTTGCTGATTTCTACGAAGCCGGCAAGGTCGTTGCGGTGGTTTGCCACGCCACCTGCGTCCTGCTCAAAGCCAAATTGAGCGACGGGAAACTTTTGGTCGACGGCAAAACCTGGACGGGCTTCGCCAATTCCGAAGAGCAGTTTGCCGACAATTTCGTGGGCAAGCGCATTCAGCCCTTTTGGATTGAGAATGAAGCGAAAAAGCTCGCCAACACCAACTTCATCACCGGCGGCATGTTCAAGCCGTTTGCTGTGCGCGACGGCAGATTGATCACCGGACAGCAGCAATACTCCGGCGCGGACGCGGCAAAGTTGGTGATTGAGGCGCTGGGGGTGTAATGGGAGCGCGGATATTTCTGTCCGCTATGCGCAGGCGGATTAGAAAATCCGCCCTCCCCCAATAGTGTTATGAAAAAGGGAGTGCGAACCTTCCTGTCCGCAATGCGCAGGCGGACTAGAAAGTCCGTCCTCCCCTCAAATATCAAGGAGCCTATCATGAAAATCGCCATTATCGGCGCCGGCAACGTCGGCGGCGCGCTGGCTTCGGGTTGGGCTAAAGCAGGGCACGAGGTCATTTTGGGCGTGCGGAATCTCGACGACAGCGAGATCAAAGCACTCGTTGCGGCAAACAAAAACATGAGCGCCCAATCAGTGAGCGACGCGGCAAAGGAGGCAGAAGTCATCTTAGTGTCCGTCCCAGTTGCGGCTATCGTGGACGTGGCCAAGTCGCTGGGCGAGGTCAAAAATAAAATCATCGTCGACGCCACCAACTCCATCATTCAAAGGCCGGCGCCTTATGCCCACGGCGTCGAAGCGTTTAAAGCGTTGACCAACTGCGAAGACGTGGTGAAATGTTTCAACTCGACGGGTTTTGAGAACATGACCAATCCGAGATATGGCGAAATCAGCATCGATATGTTCGTCGCCGGTAGCAGCGCAAAAGCCAAGGCGGTTGCGAAGCAGCTTGCAGGCGATCTCGGCTTTGCCGAATGCTATGATTTCGGCGGCGACGACAAAGTCGCGCTGCTGGAACAATTCGCCCTGTGCTGGATCAATCTCGCGATCATGCAAAAACACGGGCGCGGGCTGGCGTTTAAAATTTTGAAACGATAATATGAAGATTTTCAGAACCGGAAATTTGCACAAAGGCCGCCTCGAAGCTTTCAGTGATGGCGTGTTCGCAATCATCATCACGCTGCTCGTGCTGGAGCTCAAAGTGCCGGCGATTGCGGAGGAACACAATTCCGCGGCATTGGCGGGCGCGTTGCTCGCGTTGCTTCCCAAGTTTATGAGCTGGGTGATGAGCTTTGTGATCGTCGCCATCTTTTGGGTGAATCATCATCGCTTTTTCAACCTGCTCAAACATGCCGACAACGGCCTGCTGTGGCTCAATTCGCTCTTTCTCATGCTGCTGTCGTTCATCCCCTTTCCCACGGCACTTTTGGGCGAATATCATCGCACGCCGCTTGCCGTGATGTTTTTTGGCTTCGTGATGACGCTGGCGAGCGTGGTTTTTGCGTGGATGCGCTGGTATGCTTCGCGGCATGCCGGGAT
>SZPB01000345.1 GCA_030263535.1 Cytophagia bacterium CHB2 | reverse complement strand
AAAACTTCGCTGGGACGCTCGATCGCGCGCGCGATGGGACGCAAATTCGTGCGTATCTCGTTGGGCGGCGTGCATGACGAGGCTGAAATTCGCGGCCATCGCCGCACCTACATTGGCGCATTGCCAGGCCGCATCATTCAAGGCTTGAAAAAAGCCGGCGTCAACAACCCCATTTTCATGCTCGACGAAATCGACAAGGTCGGCGCAGATTTCCGCGGCGATCCTTCCTCGGCGCTGCTGGAAGTGCTCGATCCGGAACAGAATTTTTCGTTCAGCGATCATTACCTCGAAGTGCCGTTTGATTTGTCGAAAGTGATGTTCATCGCCACGGCGAATCTCGAGGATCCGATTCACCCGGCGTTGAAAGACCGGCTCGAGATCATCGAGTTGCCCGGCTACACCGCCGAAGACAAAATCCGCATTGCGGAAAAGTTTCTAGTGCCGAAGCAGCTTGAGGCGCACGGCTTGAAAGCGGAAAACATCACGATCTCGCAGCCGGCGATCGAACAGGTCATCTCCTCATACACGCGCGAAGCGGGCGTGCGCAATCTCGAACGCGAGATTGCCAACATTTGCCGTGGCATCGCCAAAGAAATTGTCGAATCGAAAGACAAGGAAAGTCTGGCAGAGGCCAAGCGCACAGTAACGAAGGATGAAGTGAGCAAATATCTCGGTGTCATCAAGTATTTTGCCGATGCCAAAGAACGCACCAGCCGGACCGGTGTGGCCACCGGTCTGGCGTGGACCCCGGTGGGCGGTGATATTCTGTTCATCGAAGCCACCAAAATGCGCGGCAAAGGCGGTTTGATGCTGACCGGCCATCTCGGCGATGTCATGAAAGAATCGGCGCATGCCGCGCTGTCTTACATTCGCAGCAAAGCCAAGTTTTATGACATTGACGAAGATATTTTCGACAAGATCGATATTCACATTCACGTGCCGGCAGGCGCGATTCCGAAAGATGGGCCGAGCGCGGGTGTAACCATGTTCACAGCGTTGATGTCATTGCTTACGGACCGCACGGTGGCGCATGATTATGCCATGACTGGAGAAATCACCCTGCGCGGCCTGGTGCTGCCGGTTGGCGGTATCAAGGAAAAGGTGCTGGCAGCAAAACGCGCCGGCATCGATAAAGTGATTCTGCCGGAAAAGAACCGCAAGGATATCGAGGAGATACCGCAACACGTGCGCGATCAGATGCAATTTCATTTCGTGAGCGAGATGGATGAGGTCAGCAAAGTCGTGCTGGGCAAACGGCCGCGCAAACCGAAAACAGAGGTGACGCCCTTGATGGAGCAACAACCGGCGATTGCCTGAGGCAACGTCACCAGTGTAATCGAAACTCGAGGCCGTGAATCTTTTCACGGCCTTTTTTGTTTTTTTATTGCGCCGGCGCTTGCAAACGGCTGCCGCACTAAAATCCATTTGACAAAGATTTGAGGTTTGGTTACTATGCCATCCCAAGGAAAACCGTGAGCATGAATTTTGATCTCATCATCAAAAGCCGGCGAATCGTAACGCCCGAGGGTGTGCGTGCAGGCGCAATTGTGATACGATCGGGTAAAATTGCCGACGTGGTGAGCAATCTGCAAATTGCGGGAAACGAGCGGCTCATCAATGTTCATGATGCTGTCGTCATGCCCGGTCTGATAGACACGCATGTTCATCTTAATGAACCCGGGCGCACGGAGTGGGAGGGCTTTGAGACGGCAACGCGCGCGGCGGCTGCCGGCGGCGTGACAACATTGGTCGACATGCCGTTGAATAGCACACCGGTGACGACAAACGTTGACGCCTTCGAGCAGAAACTGGCTGCGGCGCAAAACAAACTCTGGGTTGATTGCGGGTTTTATGCCGGACTGGTGCCGGGAAATCACGCGGCACTTGCGCCTCTACTAAAATCCGGGGTGTTGGGCGTTAAAGCATTCATGATTCATTCCGGCATCGATGATTTTCCCAACGTTGCTGAAGCAGATTTGCGCTCGGCTATGCCGATGATCGCGGCAAGCGGCCTGCCTTTACTCGTTCATGCCGAACTGAATCGGAATCACAGCGCGACAAATGCCGCAAGCGATCCGCGCAGTTATCAAGCTTATCTGGCCTCGCGCCCAAGAGCATGGGAAAATGAGGCAATTCGAATGATGATCGCGTTGTGCCGCGCATATCAATGCCGCGTTCATATCGTACATTTGTCTTCGGCAGAATCTTTGCCGGAATTGCGGCAAGCACGGCAGGCGGGATTGCCGCTCTCGATTGAAACCTGTCCGCATTATCTGTACTTCAGCGCTGAAGAAATTTCAGACGGCGATACGCGCTTTAAATGTGCCCCGCCGATCCGCGAGCATGAGAATCGTGAACAGCTTTGGCAAGCGCTCAAAGCCGGCGACATTGATTTCATCGCCTCAGATCATTCGCCCTGCCCGCCCGTGATGAAAGCACTCGATCTCGGCGATTTTCAGCAGGCGTGGGGCGGCATTGCCTCGCTGCAATTCACTCTGCCGGTGATGTGGACCGCCGCGCAGCAACGCGGGTTTTCGTTGCTTGATTTGAGTGAATGGTTGGCGCATCGCCCGGCTGCGTTCGTGGGATTATCCGGGCGCAAGGGCGCTATCGCGCCAGGCTATGATGCCGATCTCGTTGTGTGGAATCCTGAAGCCTCATTTACGCTGACGGCGGAGATGATTCATCATCGCCACAAAATGACGCCGTATGAAGGGCAAAGACTCAACGGCGTTGTTGAAATGACATTTCTGCGCGGCCAGAAGATTTTTGAGCGCGGTCGCTTTGGGGATGAACCGCTTGGGAAGGCGATTCTGTCTGGGTGAATAGCCTGGCCAATATAGCGTTTTTCATTTGCCTGTCTAGCTTGTCATTCTGCAAGAATCTTGTGAAGTTGCCGCCCCAAACCGAATTTTCACAAGATTCATCAAATGGCATATTCACTCAGTCGCAAAACGTTATAAAAACAAAAAATCTGCATGAATTAGCCAGCACCCAAACCGCTTTTTTGAGGAGTTCGAAGAATGTCCACGCAACATGAATCTGCCAAACAAAGTGACGCCTTTCGCTTGGAAAAATACCAATCGAACATTGATACCGCGCTCAGAGACTTGCGTGAAAATGATATCCTCGCGCGTATTTGGAGCCATGATCACACCGTGTGGAAACCCGAGCCAACTGAAATCACCAATCGTCTCGGCTGGCTGCACAGCCCGGAGGTAATGTCAAAAGCCATTCCTGAAATTAATGCCTTTGTTGACGAAATCCGCGCGGAAGGCTTTACGCATGCGCTGTTGCTCGGCATGGGCGGTTCGAGCCTCGCGCCGGAAGTGTTTCGCTTCACGTTTGGCGTGCAAATCGGCTATCTCGATCTCGCTGTGCTTGACAGCACGGATCCGGGCGCGGTGTTGGCGCATGCGAACCGCCTCGATCCGCCCCAAACGCTTTTCATCGTCTCCACCAAATCCGGCGGCACCGTTGAAACGTTTTCGTTTTTTAAATATTTTTACAACTGGACTTCTGAGAAAATTGGTGAGACGAAAGCGGGCAAGCATTTCGTTGCTATCACAGATCCTGGCAGCGGCCTGGCTGATACGGCCAAGAAGTACAATTTTCGCAAAACCTTCATCAACGATCCCAACATCGGCGGGCGCTACTCTGCACTTTCGTATTTTGGCTTGGCGCCGGCGGCATTAATAGGCATGAATCTGAAAGTGCTGCTCGAGCGCGCTGCAGCAATGGTGCAGCTCAGCAAGAGTATCGCGTCATCGCAAACAAAGGATAATTCTCCCGCCACGCTGGGGGTGATTTTGGGTGAATTAGCGGTTCAGGGGCGCGACAAAGTGACGTTGATCGCTTCACCGCCGATAAAATACTTTGGCGCTTGGGCAGAGCAGTTGATCGCGGAAAGCACAGGCAAAGAGGGCAAAGGCATCTTGCCGGTTGATGGCGAAGAGGTTGGCGCGCCGAGCGTTTATGGGAATGATCGTTTGTTTGTTTATCTCCGTCTCGAGGGCGACTCGACTTTCGATCAAAAGGTTGAAGCATTGCTTGAAGCCGGGCATCCAGTGGTTCAGCTTGATTTGCAGGATTTATATGATCTTGGCGGGGAGTTTTTTCGCTGGGAAATCGCGACGATCATCGCAAGCCGACGGCTTGCGATCAATCCCTTTGATCAACCGAACGTGGAATCTGCAAAAATTCTGGCGCGGCAAATGGTGGAGGCCTATCAAAAAGAAGGTAAGCTGCCAGAACTGACACCGATTTTGCACGCGGACGGTGTGTCGGTTTACTCAGATATTCCTTCAAATACTTTGGCTGATGCTATGAATAAATTTCTAGCGCAAGCCAGTCCGGGAGATAAAAATCACAAGAGTCGCAGCTACGTCGCATTGCAAGCTTATGTGACGCCGACCGCGGAAAATGACGCCGCGCTGCAACAGTTGCGCACAAAAATTCAGACGCGCTTGCATGTGGCAACCACCGTAGGTTATGGCCCGCGCTTTTTGCATTCCACGGGACAATTGCACAAAGGCGATGCCGGGCATGGTTTGTTCATGCAATTTACTTCGGATGCCGTGCAGGATCTCGCAATTCCAGATGAAGCCGGCTTGCCGAACTCCTCCATGACATTCGGCGTGCTCGAACTGGCGCAAGCGCTGGGCGATCGGCAGGCGTTGCTCGATGCAAAACGGCGCGTCATTCGATTTCACCTTGGTAAAGAAGTTGAAAGGGGATTGCTAAAACTGGCCAATCTGATCGAGTAAGACTTCGCCACGCTGCTGTGCAAAGCAACAGTGAGTTTTGATCCACCAGGACAACAAGCGATGAAACGTATTCTTGTAACCGGCGCAAGCGGTTTTCTCGGAGGGCACATTTGCCAACAGGCAACGAAGCAATGGGACGTCTTTGGCACGTTTCACCGGAACGAAACACTGCCCGAGAGTACAAAACCCGTGAACGTCGATCTCAGCGAGAGTGAGAGACTTTTTGAGGTTTTGGATGAGATCGATCCCAGCGTCGTGATTCACGCGGCTGTCATGCAAGTGGATGAATGCGAGCGCGCGCCGGATTTGGCGCAGCGCATCAATGTTGAGGCAACGCGCGTAATTGCAGAATGGTGCGGCCAACGGCAACGCCGGTTGATCTATATTTCATCGGATTTCGTGTTTGATGGCAAAACCGGCTGGTATGCGGAAACCGATCTTCCGCAGCCGATCAATCTTTATGGCCAAAGCAAACATGAGGGCGAGACGGCAACGTTATTCGCATGTCCACAAGCCTGTGTTGCCCGGTTGCCGTTGATGTACGGATTTCCACTGGCGCGAGGCTATTGTTTCTTTGCCGGCATGTTCGCGCAACTGCAGCGGAAAGAGACGGTTGCCGTTTTTCATGATCAATATCGCACGCCGGGACTGGTCGCAAACATGGCAGAAGCGTTGCTTGAGTTGGTAAATTTATCTTTCTCCGGGATTATTCATTTGGGCGGGGCAAAGCGTTGCAGCCGTTATGAGTTTGCACAAGCCTTGTGCCGTCTGGCAGGCTTTGATGAAGCGTTGCTGCGACCGGTTTCAATGTTCGAAGCAAAAACACCCGCGGCGCGCCCGCAAGATGTTTCGCTTACGAACAAGCTCGCGCAGCGCGTGCTAAAAACGAAATTGCTCGGATATGAAGAGGGGCTGCGGGCACTGTTGAAACACTGAATGCCTCTGCGAGCGGGCGTTGCAGCGTTCAGAAAATGACAGATGATCAACGTGTCAGTGAATGACATCACACGAAAACATAAACAAGCGCTGAAAGATCATCTGCATTTGATTTTGCCCGTTGTTTCAATTTTCGCGCAACGATGAGTTTTGCGAAAACCTGGCCGGGAATTGTTGGGGCAGGCGGATAAATTTCCTACTAACCTGAAAAGCTTTTTGGCTAAGCGCCAACCGTTGCCCGGGTTTCGCGTCTCAAATATTTCATTACACAACCCTGCGTGCAGCCGGCTCTCTCAGGCCATGAGGAGCAGGCACAGACCCGAACATTGACCTTACCCACCACCGACGCCAACGCTGCTGCCCGCGCATTAATGCTAATCGTAGCTGGTTTGGAATCCAGCGGACAGATGACTCGCCGGCTCTTGCGATAGGTCATGAAGGTGTTGAGGATTACCGGAAAAGCCACATATAATGCGGCCAACCCGGTGATCGCTGCGATGACCAAATATGGATGATCCATAATCTGCCTCCTTGTGAGCAGAGGTTAAGCGGCGATTCCAGTGAAAAGAAAATGGCTGGTTTAGTCCATTTTAAATGACGCAAAATTCGTGCTGAATAACGACGCTCATAAAACTATGGAATTAGCGGCAACCTTCTTTCTCAGTTATGCGATAATCATTGAGTAAATTCGCGAAATCGGGAAAAAAAATAAGCACTTGCGCATTTCGTCCATGATAACCTCTTAAAAATTATATAAGAATTTTCCGGGAAACTTCGGCATAGTAGTTGAGTTATCTTTGAGGGAGGACGACGTCGCTGCTTGCTCATCGGAAAACGATTTTTCGTGCGGAAAATGGGTGATTTTTTTCTCCCATTTCATTCGTCCAGACGAAAAATTGACAAAGTCAAAATCTCGGTTGTTGACCTTTTCTTCCTGCCTAGCGCCTCAAGCACGATTGCAGTCTCACCGCGGGGCAAAGTGGCGGTGCTCCTCTTCGCTTCAGTCACATTTAAACCATCTCAAAGGAGCCTGCCATGCCCGAAACTCTCAGCATTATCGACAACCGCACGGGGAAAAAATATGAAATCCCCATCGTCCATGACACGATCAAAGCCATGGATCTGCGGCAAATCAAAGTCTCTGACGAAGACTTTGGCCTCATGACCTATGACCCGGCATTCATGAACACCGCGTCATGCCAGAGCCGGATCACCTTTATCGACGGGGACAAGGGAATTTTGCGCTATCGCGGTTATCCCATCGAACAGCTTGCGGAAAAAAGCAATTATCTCGAAGT
>SZPB01000344.1 GCA_030263535.1 Cytophagia bacterium CHB2 | reverse complement strand
CTGACGCAGCCCGTGAGTTTGGAAAAAATTTCGCTGGCCCTGCAAAAATTCGGCGGCGAAGGATTTCTCTGGGTGGAGATTTTGAAGGATCAGAATTCCAAACCGGGAGAAAACATTTCAACCAGCCCGCTGCTGGCGATGACGGATCTTTCGAATCGTCCGGGTTATTATTGGCAGGCCTTTGATTTCACGCAAAAGGATGTGAAACTCGCGCCGGGACGTTATTGGATCGCGCTGGGTTTCAGCGGCACGCCGGTGGTGAATTGGTTTTATTCCTATGGCAAACCCGTTGGCCCTAGCGACGGCACGCGCTACAAAACCATTCTTGATGAAGATTGGAGCAACAGTTTGTCGTTTGAATTCAATTATCGGGTGGAGGGCAGGACGACGCCGTAGAAATGCAAGCAAGCGAAGTCGATTAATTGGATGCTTGCTTTTAAAAAGCTGTTGTGATATTATTATTCCAGATCGCTCGTTCATGAATCTCTTGAGCCGACACCAGAAATTCCGGCAAGCTTATGAAAAAGCTCTTGTAGGAAACTGGAAAGGTGGCTTAGAAAGCGTCTCCAAACACTTGGAGCGCCGAAAAGCTCGAGGCCATCTTCCGTTAAATGCCACAGAAGCTGATCTCATTCAAAAAGGCATGGGTGTACTCAATTCTTCCGATGCGATGGTATACGAATACGCAGCTTTCGAGGGAATGTATTTCATTGTTCATCAGGAATGGGCTGTATTCTTTGATGAAAGTGGTCTGTGGGATACTGTTTTTCCGCCGGATCGGCCTGAACGTTATTTTACTTTGACGAAGGGCTACCGGCCAATCGGTAAACTTATCGAGTTGACAAAATGAATAGTATTGAAAAATTGATCAAGGCCTACGAATCCGATGCCAGCTCTCCGGAAGGCATGGGTCGTTTCGAAGTGCTCAATATGCTGACCAATCGCGATGTCATTGAAGAACATCGTAGTGAACTAACCACCTTGCAGTCAGCTCGCCTGCTGTTTGCCGATGAAAAACTAATGGCAAACATTGAGCTGATTATTGCTGAATGTGGAGGCAAATCAGATTTTTCAAGACTGCGACAGCATAACCCGGCCCCCTCGGCCTGGTGGTGGTTTCTTGAACAGATTCCTATTGAACAGCTCGCTTAGAGAAAATGCAATTGCGAATCACGCCATATAGCTTTTTGTTCCTTGCGTGTTTAATCTTACTCGCCGGCAGTTCCCAAACCTCTTCTCAAACCTTTGCCCTCTCTGCCGATCGTTTTTTTGATTCACAAGCCGGCGTCCTCCACAAAAATCGCGTCATCATTGTCTCCGGCGACAAGATTTATTCCATTCAAAACAAAAACGACAAACTGCCGCCGAATACCGAATTAATCGATCTCGGCGATGCCACCCTCATGCCCGGCTTGATCGATGCGCACAGTCATTTGTTCTTGCATCCCTACAACGAAGCCTCATGGAACGATCAAGTTCTGAAAGAAGCGCTTGCGCTGCGCACGGCGCGCGCGGTGGTTCACGCTGAAAAGACTTTGCTGGCGGGCTTCACGACGCTGCGTGATCTCGGCACGGAAGGCGGCGACTATGCTGATGTAGGCATTCGCGATGCCATCAATCAAGGTATCATTCCCGGGCCACGTTTGTTGGTGGCAACGGCTGCTCTCGTCATCACCGGCGGTTATGGCCCGGCGGGATTCGATCCGCGCTGGGAAGTTCCGCAAGGCGCAGAAGTCGCGGACGGCGTTGAGGGCGTGCGCAAGGCGGTGCGGCGGCAAATCGGGCACGGCGCGGATTGGATCAAAGTCTACGCCGACTATCGCCACGGCGGCGTGAATGCGCCGACCTTCACGCTTGACGAGTTGAAAGCTGCAGTTGATGAAGCCGCTTCAACCGGGCATCCGGTGGTGGCGCATGCCAACACGCCCGAAGGCATTCGCCGCGCCGTGCTCGCCGGCGTGAAAAGCATCGAGCACGGCAGCCAGGCAGATGAACAGAGTTTAAAACTAATGCTCGAACATAATGTCGCGCTGTGTCCGACGTTGGGCGCAGTGGAAGCGATTGCGAGCTACGCGCAACCGCACGAACGCGAAGAACGGCAGCGTCGCGTTGCCGCGCAAAAAGAAATGTTCAAGCGCGCCTTGCAACTCGGCGTGAATATTGTTTGCGGCAGCGATGTAGGCGTGTTCGCGCACGGTGAGAATGCCTGGGAAATCGAATTGATGGTGCAATACGGGATGTCACCCGACGCCGCATTGCAAGCGGCAACTATCAAAGCTGCGCGCTTGCTCGACATGGCCGATCAAATTGGAGAATTGGCGCCCGGCAAGCTTGCGGATATTATTGCAGTCAAGGGCGATCCGTTGGCGGAAATTCGCAAGCTGCGTGAAGTGGTTTTTGTTATGAAAGAAGGGAAAATTTACCGGCATGAGGTCAGATAAATTTTGCCGGGTGGGTGATTATTACATCAGTTTTTTCAACTGATCGACCGTCAAGTCAGCGTCGGTCAAGATACTCTTCAGCACTTTGGGATGAAGAATTTTGCCGGCATGATAAGGCACTGTTACTCTTTTGCCGGCTTTGTTTTTATAAATGCGGTGTGAGCCGCTTGAGCGGGCGAGCTGGAAGCCAATCTTCTCAAGAATACTGATGATTTCGCCGGCAGTTATGCGAGGAAGTTTATCACTCATAACGCCAATTCCAACGAAGTCATCATCACCGCCTCAGGTTGAGAGATTTCTTCGCCGTTTTCAATTCTATCTTGGAGATGAAGGCGCATGGCATCTTTGATGTTTTCAATTACTTCTTCATAAGTTTCGCCTTGTGTATAGCAGCCTTGAAGTTCGGAGCAAAAGGCGGAATATCCATCCTTATCCTTTTCTACGACAACGGAAAAGCGGTAAGTTTTCATAACGGCATCCTCGCATTCTGTACTTTGAATTCGTGAACCTGTTGCTAACTTGTCAATGCAGGCATCATGAGCACATGCAATTTCCGATGGTTTATGGCTTGATCCGAAACAAATATCGGCCATTGGGAGCATTCTGTCAATGACTATTTTTTAAATGCAAAGGAGGAAGATCATGCTATTGAACAAAAAGCTGCACACGCTTTCCATTTTGGTTTTGTTGAGCGCAACGATTTTGTTCGCCCAAAACCGCATCTCCCCGGAGATGGTCGTGAGTCTTAAAAACGTCAGTACGGCGGTGATCGACCCAACCGGCAAGAGCGTGGCCTACATTCTTTCAACGGCGCGTTCGGTTGACGAAGAAAAAGGCGGGCGTTACAGCGAGTTGTTTGTGATTCCGGCAGCCGGCGGCGCGGCCAGGCAATTCACGTATAAACCGCAGGGCGTCAGCTCGCCGCAATGGTCGCCGGACGGCAAATGGATTTATTTTTCCGCGGTGCGCAAGGAACACGATACACATAGTGCGGTTTATCGCATCGCGCTTGACGGCGGCGAGGCGCAAATTGTCGCAAAAGCAGAGAATGGTTTGAGCGCCTACCTCCTGTCACCTGACGGCAAGTGGATCGCCTACATTATGACGGACGCCGAAACTGCAGAAGATAAACAGAACGCCAAAGCCGGCAAGGATGTGAAAACCGTTGACAAAAATTTTAAGTTCCCGCGGCTGTATGTGCAATCCGTTGACGGCGGCGAAGCGAAAGCCGTAACCGGTGACGTTGCGGTGTGGAGTTTTGCCTGGTCGCCGGATGCCGGCAAATTGGTGTATCAAGCCAGCGCCACGCCCAGAACCGATGATTCGTACATGTTCAAGAAAATTTATACCGTCAACCGTGCGGGCGGCGAAGCCAAAATGCTTACCGACACCAACGGCAAGCTCGGCGAGATGCGTTGGTCGCCCGACGGACAATCCGTCGCCTTCACTGCCGGTGTGGATGAAAGCGATCCCGCGGCCGGCAGCATCTTCGTCGTTCCCGCGGCGGGCGGCAATGCCAGCAACATCACCGAAAATTATGAAGGAACCGTTTCCGGAATCGATTGGCTCAATGCCGCGACGCTCGCTTTCACGGCAGTCGAGCGCAGCCACACCGTCCTCAAAACCATTCCGGCCAAAGGCGGCAAAATGACGGCGATCATCGAAGGCGGCTACACGTTTCTGAGCGCTTCGTTTGCGAACGACGGCAAGACTTTCGCGACGAGCGCCAACACCGATACCCACCCGAACGAAGCGTTCAGCGGCAATCTCTCCACGAAGAAGCTGACGCGGTTGACCAACAGCAATCCCGAGCTGGCCAATGTCAAGCTTTCTGGCAGCGAAGAAATTTCGTGGAAAGCGCGCGACGGTCTGGAAATCACCGGCGTGTTGATGCTGCCCACGGATTATGAAAAAGGCAAACGCTATCCCTGCATCGTTCAAATTCACGGCGGGCCGGAGAGCGCGTATCTCGACGGTTGGTCCACGAGTTATATACAATGGGGCGAGCTGCTCGCCGCGCGCGGCTTTGTCGTTTTCAGCCCGAATTATCGCGGCAGCACGGGACGCGGCGTGGCTTATGCCAAGGCCGATCACAAAGATCTCGGCGGACAGGAGTTTGAAGATGTGATCGACGGTTTGGCGCACCTCGACCAGCAGGGTTTGATTGATTTGAATCGCGTGGGCATCGGCGGCTTCTCCTACGGCGGCTATTTTTCCGCGCTCGCGGCAACGCGCTACACCGAGCATTTCAAGGCCGCTTCAATGGGCGCCGGTATTTCAAATTGGATTTCATTCACCGGCACTTCGGATATTCCCTATGAGAATTCCATGGTGCATTGGAATCTCTCGGTTTGGGAAAACATGGAGAAGGCATGGCTGGCCTCGCCCATGGCCCACATTCAAAAATCAAACACCGCACTGCTCATCTCCCACGGTGAAAAGGATGACCGTGTACCCATCAGCCAGGGCTGGGAGATTTACACCGCGCTGAAGATGCTCGATAAAACCGTGGAATTCGACATTTACCCGCGCGAGCCGCACGGCTTTCGTGAAGTCAATCACCAACTCTTTTCGATCCAGCGCAATATCGAGTGGTTTGAGAAGTATGTGAAAAGCGGAGGCGCCGCAAAGCCGGCGATGCCATAAATTTTTAGTACTGCCGGCGCGGACAGTTTCAAAAGCCCTCGTCCATAAAAGTGGAACTCCCACAAAATCAAGAAAGCAGTTGACTGTCGCTTGCTGAATCTTTATTTTTGCAAACTCATTTTAAGAACCGTTTTTGTCTAAAGTCAAGAGCAGAGCCCATGGCAGTGGCAATCGAACAAAAGGCATTGGCTTCCGATACAGTTTCGCGAGTTCATGCAGATTATACTCAAACGCCAACTAGACAGCGTTTGCGCCTGGACGAGCGAACAGATTTGACCATTGAGGAAGCCGAAAAATTGGCGCGCGGGCGACCATTCGAGCTGATTGACGGCAGGCTTGTTTTCAAATATCCCGAGGTTTTGACGCAACGGGAATCCGCATCCCGCTTGACCATAGCAGATGCAGAAGCTTCGGCGCAAGGCAGTTCTTTCGAACTTGTTGATGGGAGGGTCACTTTCAAAATGGGCGATCGCAAACATTCCAGATGCCAGGCCGTTTTGACGGCAAAGCTGTTCAACTATTTCGAACAATACCCCATCGGCCAAGTGTTGCCGGAATTCAGCGTGCGCCTTTGGCCGGAGAACAAACAGAATTTGCGCACACCTGATGTCGCCGTTTTCTTAAATGAAAACCTGCACGCCGAGGAAAAATATGAAATACGCGCGCCCGACTTGGCGATCGAGATTGCTTCTGATGACGACACGGTTTCAGATGTATTCGCCAAAGCGCGGCTGTGTTTGGAAACGGGCAGCCGCGTTGTGTGGCTGATTTTTCCGACGGAAAAAAGAGCGATGGTGCTCACACCAGAGGAGTGGCGTTGGGAATCAGTCGAACTGGTTTGCCCGGAACTTTTGCCGGAATTCAAACTCGCCGTGGCCGCGTTATTCCAATGATCAAAAACTTTCAGGCGTTTCGCCCAATTTCCCTCCCTGCGAATTCAATCACTCAATCCTTGTTTTTAAGAGCCACTTCGATGGAGTACCGATATGCGTTTGAATCGACTTTTACTGTCCATCTTTTTTTCCCTCTGTTTCACCTCCTCTTTCGCCCAAGCTCCGCAGGAATGGCAGCGCCATCGCGCTGAATTCATGCGTCATCTGAGCGCGAAAAGTATTGCTGTTTTTAAGGCAAGCAAGGAGGTGACGCGCAACGGCGATGTCGAGCATGAGTATCGTCAGGACAGCGATTTTTATTACCTCACCGGTTTGACGGAAAAAGAATCGATGTTGATTCTCATCCCGCGCGGGCTGAACTTGCCCGGATTGGCGCAGCCAGCCAAAGAAATCCTGTTTGTGATGCCGCGCAATCCGTTGTCTGAAATTTGGGACGGCATTCGGCTGGGCGTGGAAGGCGCGCAAACGCAACTGGGCTTCAACGCAGTATTGACCAACGATCAATTCGACAAAATTTTCAAAGCGGCGCTGGCGGGCAGTGATACGCTTTACATGAAAACCGGCGAGCGGCAACATCCGCATGCGGCTTCGCCGGCAGATTCCACTCAAAATGCTCTCGAAGCGTTGCTGGGTGTTACGGTTGCTGATCCGGGAAAAATTCTGCGCCGCGCGCGCGAGATCAAATCGCCGGCGGAAATCGCGCTGTTGCGCCGCGCCATCGACATCACCTGCCAGGCGCATCGCGAAGTGATGGCTTCGGCGCAAACCGGCATGCGCGAGTATGAATTGCAAGCGATGCTGGAATATACTTTCACCAATAACGGCAGCGCGCGCTTGGGCTTCCCTTCCATCGTCGGTTCTGGGCCGAACTCGTGCATTCTGCATTATCGCGCCGGCGCCCGCCAAATGCAAAGCGGCGATCTGGTGGTGATCGACATTGGCGCGGAATATGAGATGTACACCGCCGACGTCACACGAACGATTCCGATCAGCGGCAAATTCACCAAAGAGCAGGCAGAGATTTACAATATCGTG
>SZPB01000343.1 GCA_030263535.1 Cytophagia bacterium CHB2 | reverse complement strand
ATAAAAATGATGCAGGGCGCATTGCGCTGGCCCTGTTCGAACAAATCACGCACACGCGAAGCGCCCACGCCGACAAACATCTCAACGAAATCCGCGCCCGACATGCTGAAAAACGGCACCCCCGCCTCGCCGGCAACGGCTTTGGCGAGCAGCGTTTTGCCGGTTCCCGGCGGGCCGAGCAACAACGCGCCTTTCGGAATTTTGCCGCCCAGGCGTTGAAATTTTTCCGGGTCGCGCAAGAATTCGATGATCTCGCGCAACTCTTGCTTCGCTTCGTCGGCGCCGGCAACATCGTCAAAGGTGACTTTCGGGCGATTATTGCTGGCGAGGCGCGCGCGCGAGCGGCCAAAGGTGAAAATGCTTTTGGTGCCTGCGCCTTGCATGCGCCGCAGGAGGAAAAGCCAGAAAAATGCTACCAAGACCCAGGGCAACAAATTCAGAAAGTAGTTCCACCATTCGACCGTTTTGGGCCGCACGTCGACTTCGAGGTTGTACTTTGAAATCCAGCCGTTGATCGTCTCGAACGAAATTTCCTTGGGCATGAAAACTTTGATATCCTGATAAGCCTTGGGGTCGTTCGCGGCAAGCTGTTGCGCAGTCGTCAGGCGGCCTTCAATTTCATCGCCGCGCACAACGACTTTTTGCAGCTTTTGGCCGTCCAGCAGTTCAATGAACTGGCTGAAACTGACCTGTTTCTCTTCCGGCTCCTGCCGTTCCCAACTCAGGGTAATCCAAATCGCGAGCAATAGAATCGCCAGCCAAAAGGTCAAGGTGCGCGAGGCGCGCGCCCATTGGAAGTTGTTATTATTGTCATCGCGACGCTGCGGCGTCTGCGGCCGTTTGCGTTTCGGAGAATTGGTCGAATTGTTTTTCTTTTTGCTGTTGCTGTTCATTAGGATCGCAAAGTTTAATGGTACAAGGTAAAGTTTCGCTAACGGCGTTCAGAAGCACGTCCGGTTTCCTCGCCCGGCCCGAGGCCGGGAGATGTACTCGCGGCGCCGGCGCAACCTCGGACAGCGCTGCCCGGTCCGGAAATACAAATAAACCTGATCGTGCACTTGAAACCTGCCGGCCTGCGCCGGCTCACTTGCCGCGAACCTGGTGAGATTCCTCAATGATACTCGTCAAGTGAATGAACCAACATCACCATAAAAATAAAACCGCGACCTTCAGTCCATCATATAGACTGCCGGAAGGTTGCGAAATTTTTGAGCGTAATCCAATCCGAAGCCGACCACGAAACGGGTCGGTATGTGAAAACCGACATAATCACAATGATAATCAACCTGCTTGCCGCCGTCTTTGACCAGCAATGAAACGAATTTCAACGAGGCGGGTTTCATTTCCCGCAATTTGTTGTTAAGATACGTCACCGAGAGGCCGGAGTCAATGATGTCTTCCACGATCACCGTGTGGCGGCCTTCGATGTGGCAGTCGATGTCCTTCTTCACTTTAACGACGCCGGAGGTTTTCATCGCTTCGCCATAGCTGGAGATTTTGATGAAATCGACTTCGCAATCGATCGTAATCTCCTTCATCAAATCTGACATGAACATGAAGCTGCCGTTGAGCACGCCGATAAACACCGGACATTTCCCGGCATAATCTGCGGAAAGCTGTTGGCCCAACTCACGTATTCTGGTTTGAATCGCCTGCGCTGTCAACAAAACCGGGTATTGGCCTTGATGAAAGCGCGCGGTTTGATCTGACACGCCTGTCCCTCCGAGCATCACTTGTCATGGTTTGCGGCCCGCGCGGGCGCCATCACAACAACTCGATCTGCATGTGCAACGCTTCCTTCGTTGTGGGTTTGATTTTGAAGCGTTCGTCGAGCCGGTAGCCGCAGACCCAGATAATGCCGTTATCGCATTCGAGCAGCGGAATGTGCTTGCGCCCGTGCCACGGCACTTTCAAATCAATCAAAAAATCCGAGAGTTTTTTGAAGCCCGTCATGCCCAGCGGCTGAAAGCGGTCGCCGGGCAGCGGAAAGCGTACGCGCAGATGGCCGCGCACGGCGTGGGCATCTGCCCATTGGGAATTGGCGGTTACGCTGTCGCGCCAATTCGGTGGTTGCTCTCGGCGCACGACAGTAATGGCAATCCCCGCTTCCGGAACCGGGCAACGCTTTCCGATGGTGAGCACACGCGTGGGTAACGCAGGACGGAGGCGACTGAAGGCAACCTCGGTTTGCGCGACAGCGATTTCGACCATCTGCCGCCAGAGGTAACGCTGCGTGCGATGATGGCCGTGCGCCGGCGCGAGCATGGAAAGAATGCGATCGGTTTCTTGAAACGTCAAGTTACAGCGGGACGACGTGACCTGTTGCATCACTCGGCGAACCACATATGCTTGAATCGGGCGAAAATACTTCCAAAATTGTTGAAGATCAAGGACTATTTTCGCGGGCGTTTGCACAAGCATAAGAGTTTTTAACGCTTCCTCCGCTTGCTGCTGCAACAAATGATCGATTTCCGCAGAAATTTTGGCCAGGCGTTGCAAGCTGCGCACAATGCCGGGATTGAAACGTGTTTTTAATAAGGGTAACAATTCGTGCCGGATGCGGTTGCGCCGGAGGGAAACGTCGGTGTTGCTGACATCTTCACGCCAGGACAAATTCTGTTGTGTCGCATATGTCAAAATTTGCCGGCGCGAGAACGGCAACAACGGCCGCAGAATCACGGCCGGCCCCTGGCTGAACACGCGTTTCGCCGGCATTCCGCCCAAACCAGAGAGGCCGCTGCCGCGCATGAGATGCGCCAGAATGGTCTCCGCTTGATCGTCGCCGGTATGCGCCGTTACAATTGCATTGCAATCGGCTTCTCGCCGCATATCATTCAGCGCACGATAGCGCAGCTTGCGGCCGGCTGCTTCCAGAGAGAGGTGATGCGCGGCGGCATACTCACGCACCTCGATTTTTTGCATCAAAAATTCCAAGCGATAATCATGGGCGAGCTTTTCCACGAATGCGGCATCCGCCTCCGCTTCCGCCCCGCGCAAGTGATGATGCACATGCCCGACCACCAACGACAATTCCCACTCCGCTTGCAGCGCGGCAAATAAATCCAACAGCACGCGCGAATCGACTCCGCCCGAGACCGCGAGCAATAACCGGTCGCCGCGCGCGATCAGGTGATCCTTTTCACAATGACGCCGAAAAATCTCTACGAAATTTTCGCTGGCCCGCTTTGGCATGGGGGGTACTTCCGGGCATAGGCTTGAGAAACGGCTCCTAAAAAATAATCCCGACTTTTCTCGTAGGAACCGTCGGGATCATGCAAGAAGTAGCGGCGGAGGGACTTGAACCCCCGACCTACGGATTATGATTCCGCTGCTCTACCGACTGAGCTACACCGCCAAGACTTTACCCGCTTAATTTAAAAATGATGCGATGAAACGCAAGGGCTTTTTCCCGCCCAAGCTTCACCCAGACTTAATGCAATGGTCATTTTTCCTTATCATGCAATTCGTATTTAAGCCTTGCAAAAAGTGAGGGCGCGCCACAATTCTGTTTCACACTTTGAATCACCTCACGAATCAAATCCGCGCTTTACAACATCATGCCATTCGCAACAGGAGCAGGCTATGAGAATTTCTCGCCAGGCTTTACAGGCTTCATCAGTATTCGGGTTTCGTGGTTTAAAGGCAGCGCTCACGACGCTGGCATTGGCCGGTAACGTTGCGTTCGGCCAGAGTATTCAACTCAATCCGATTGCGACGCACAACACCGGCATTTATGACGGCAGCGCCTCTGAAATTACGGCATATGATCCGGATCGCCGTCGCCTATTTGTCGTCAATGCGCAAGCACAGCGCGTCGACGTATTCGATCTCAGAAATCCGAACGCCCTGGTTGAGCTAGACCCTCTCGACATGTCGCCCTACGGCACGGTGGTCAATAGTGTCGCCGTTCATGATGGCGTTGTGGCTGTTGCGGTCGAAAACGCCGTGAAGACGGAGCCGGGCAAAGTCGTTTTCTTCAACACCAAAGGCAAGTTTCAGAGCCAGGTGACGGTCGGTGCGCTGCCGGATATGCTTACCTTTACGCCCGACGGCCGTTGGTTATTGGTCGCGAACGAGGGCGAGCCGAATAGCGATTACTCGATCGATCCGGAAGGTTCGATCAGCATTATCGACGTTTCCGATGACGCGGACGAAATAAGGCAACGAGATGTGCGTACCGTGAATTTTCGAGCCTTCAACAACGCTGCGCTCGATCCGAGTATTCGGATTTTTGGGCCGAATGCCTCCGTGGCGCAAGACCTCGAACCGGAATACATCGCGGTGTCCTCCAACTCGAAATACGCCTGGGTGACGTTGCAGGAAAACAATGCGATCGCTTATATCGACATCAAGCGCGCAAAAGTCGTGGAGTTGAACGGCCTGGGTTTTAAAGATCACAGCGTCGCTGGCAATGGCCTTGATGCAAGCGACCGCGATAATAAGATCAACATCTCCAACTGGCCGGTAAAAGGCATGTATCTGCCGGATGCCATCGCTTCATATAAAGTCCGGGGCAAGACTTTTCTCGTGACGGCCAATGAAGGCGATGTACGCGAATATGATACATTTGAAGAAGCCGTGCGTGTGGGCAGCCTTGCGCTCGATCCCGACGCATTTCCCCAAGCCGCGACGTTTAAAGATAACGCCAATCTCGGACGCTTAACCGTTACCAAAACGCGCGGTGATACGGACAACGACGGCGATTTTGACGTGCTTTATTCGTTCGGTGGACGCTCGTTCTCGATCTGGACGTCTGATGGCCGTCTGGTTTATGACAGCGGCGACGCGCTCGAACAAATCACAGCCGCGGCTTTTCCGGAAAATTTTAACGCCAGCAACACGAATAACACCTTCGATAATCGCAGCGATGACAAGGGCCCGGAACCGGAGGGTGTCGCCATTGGCAAAGTATACGGCCGTACCTATGCATTTATCGGCTTGGAACGCATCGGCGGGATCATGGTATTTGATATCAGCAACCCCTCTTGTGTGACGTTTGAACAATACTTCAATAATCGTGATTTCTCGCAGACGCCCGGGCCGAATCGCGGTGGAGATCTGGGGGTGGAAGGTTTGCTTTTTATCGATGAGAAAGACAGCCCGTGCCGCAAACCATTGCTCGTGGTGGCGAATGAAGTGAGCGGCTCGACCACCGTCTATGAAATCAGCAAAGGCCTGCGCAAGGAGGGCAGTGACGGCGATGAATTGGCAGAGATGCCGAAGCAATTCGTTTTGCATCAAAATTATCCCAATCCCTTCAACCCCAGCACGACGATTCGCTACAGCTTGCCCGAAGCTGTGCATGTCACGATCAAAGTCTACAGCCTCGCGGGCGCCGAAGTGGCGACGCTGGTCGATGACATGCGTCAAGCTGGCAATCATGAAGTTATGTTCAGTGCCGGACGTTTGGCAAGCGGCGCATATTTCTACCGCATGCAGGTCAATGGTGAGATCACGCAGATGCGGCAGCTCATGCTGGTGAAGTAGGATTTGCGCGTGCTCGGGGCAAGCATGCGAATTTGATTAGATTCGTTTTCGCGTCTACTGAGTCTCTAATGCGGAAGCAAGCTTCCGTGTTAGAGATTTTTTGTTTTGGAACAAAACCACATCTTGGAATCGAATATTCGTTGTGTTATATTTCGCAACAAGCTTTTGAATCGAACTTAGCTTAGAGACAATGCTCAAGTTTTCGCTTTGCTTATTGCTGCAAATCTTTTTGGGCCTGTCGGCCTGCAGCGAATCACCGCAGCCGGCTCCACGCGAATTCACCATTATCTGGGGCAGCGGCGGCGGTTTTACGGGATTTGCCGAGGGTTACATTTTACACAGCAATGGCGCCATCGAGAAATGGTCGGGTCCCTATTTTCGCCGCGATAGAATTCAACCGCTCGGCAGGGTGCCTGCCGCCAGCCTTGACTCATTGCGGCAACTGCTGGCCGCGCACGATTGGCGCCAGGTGCGCCATCGCGAAACCGGTAACATGACAACGAGTCTGTGGGTAATCAGCGGCAAAGATACTGCGATCATGTCTTGGAACGGCATAACACCGGGCAAAGAAGCGCCGGCCGCGCTGCAAGAGTTGTATCACCGGCTCTCGCAAGGCGCTGCAAGCGCGGTGAGAGAGTGACGCGCCATCAGTTTCAGTATAACCGGCATTTTGCCGATAAGCCAAAAGCTGTCGTTGAGAGTTGAATCTTTTCTATTGGCGTACGCGAGCTTGCCTCTGCGGTTCGCACATTTTGAATTCTAAAAGCAACGACTCATTTTTTTCACATGACTGGCCGCCCGAAAAAGCGTTTGGTACGCACTTTTATTCGCCAACGGCGAAAAGGCTTGTGGCGCATTTTCGAAGCTGCCGTTGCCCTGTTCTGCCTGCTGGTCACACATCAAAGCGTTTGGGTTTATTTCCAGGATTTGAGCGCGCGGTTGCGGCAAAGCTATCCCAATCCCACCGTGTGGATTACTCCAGCGTCCCCCACCGAGCCGGTTGATCCCCAAATTTATCCCAAGCCTTCGTTTCAAGTGGGACAAGCTCGCCTCGCGCTGCGCGGCTTTGCGCCGCCCAACAAACCCGTCAATCTCATCATTAACGGGATTGCCGCCGGCGCGGATTTCAGCTACGACGGCAGGCTCAATTTTTATGACGTCAAACTCCGGCGTGGGGCAAACGAAATCACTGCGTATTTGTGGGATCCGGCGCGCCAAACCTATTTGTCAACCAATGAGCTTTCTTCGCCACAAATCATTTACTATAAACCGGCGCAGCCGCTGCCGCCTCAGTTCTTGGGCGCGTTGCTTGACGATGACGGCCGCGTCGTTGTTTTCGGCATGGCCGATCCGACCTCGCGCGTTTTCATTCATGACGAACGCTCTCCGGATTCGATGGTGGTCTGGGTGGATCCGTCCGGTTTTTTTCAATACACGCTAGCGCAAGCGCCGCAAACACCCGTCAAGTTGCATGCGGTGATGTCTGCAAGCAGTCCGGAGCAAGTTGGGCAAAGTTTGCAAGATTCGATT
>SZPB01000342.1 GCA_030263535.1 Cytophagia bacterium CHB2 | reverse complement strand
TGAACACGGATTCTCACGGATTTTGTGTTTTGGTTTCATCCGTGCCAATCCGTGTCTATCCGTGGCTAAAAGCACTCACTCCCCTTCCTGAATGATCTTTTCCCGAATGGCATACTTCGTCAAATCTGCTATGCTGTTGAGTTTGAGCTTTTCCATGATATTGCGGCGGTGGGTGTCAACGGTTTTTGGGGAAATGTTGAAGCGGAGGGCGATGGTTTTGGAGTTTTCTCCCAGAGCAATGAACCGCAAGATTTCCAGCTCGCGGCCGCTCAGGTCATTGGGATTGGGTGAGGGGGTGTTCCGCAGGATATTCACGAACTCTTCCTGAATCGTGGCATTCACGCCTTTGCTAAAGTAGAATTTGCCTTCCATCACGGTTTGAATGGCTTCGTGCAATTCATCGGCGGTGCAGCCTTTGGACAAATAGCCCGAGGCGCCGGCTGACATCATGCCTTTGACGTGGGGTCCGTCTTCCATCACCGAAAGCGCAATGACTTTGATCTCCTTGTGCGCCGCAGTGATTTTGCGCGTGGCCTGCGTGCCGGTGATTTCCGAGCCGCGCAAGCCGATATCCATAATCACCACCTGCGGCTGCAGCTTGAGCGCCAGATCAATGGCTTCCGCGCCGTTGTCCGTCTCGCCCACCACTTCCACCGCAGACTGGCTTTCCAGCAGCGCGCGAAACGCCGCACGAATCACGTGATGATCTTCGACCAACAGGATTTTGATCTTCATAGAGGATGGCGTTTCTCCTGCGCTGGGCTTGCTCAAAAAACTACCCATTCATCAATGATCATTGACCATTCATTTTCATTAGCCATTAACCATTAGTCATTAACCATTTGCTATTCAACCGTTTGAAATGGCGAATGGTTAATGGTTAATGACGAATCGTTAATTGTTGATGATTTGCACACCATCAGCCTTGCCCTGCGACACCCAAACCTTGATCTGCCCGCCGCCCAGTTTGGTTGAATTGTCGATCTCGAGTCCCCCCTGATAATACTCCGCACGATTCTTCATATTGAACAAGCCGAAGCCCGAATCGGTGTTTATGGCAAAATGGTTTTCTTCCGCGGCGAAGCCTGAGCCGTTGTCTTCCACTGTCACGGCGAGTTGGTGATCTTCTCGGCTCAGAGAAATGAGAATTTCGTCCGCGCCGCCGTGCTTGATGGCATTGTGAATGAACTCGCGCACCGCTTTGTAGAGAAAAATCGCGATTTCCTGATTGACCGGAGTTTCCTGCCAGCCGTCTTCGAGCTGAATGGCAAGATGGTACTGCCGTTTGAAATCCACGGCCAGCGCTTCAATGGCCGGCGCAAACCCGACATTGTAGAGTATCGGCGGCACGAGATCGGAGATCAATGTGCGCGTGCCTTTGGTGAATTTTTCAATGGTGCGGTCAAGCTCCTCGAGTCCCTGGCGGATATCCGGGGAAGAGCTTTTTTTCTTGAGATCATCGAGCAGGCGCGAAGAGGTGATGAGAATTTCGCCGATGCGATCGTGCAGATCTTCCGCAATGCGTTTGCGTTCGCGCTCTTCGCCTTCGGAGGAGGCGGCGGAAAGGACGCGCAGTTTTCTCTGCGTGTGCAACAGCTCGTTGGTGATGTCGAAACCCCTGGCGATGTGAAAATCAGTGTTCTCGGCAGATTGTCGCATGTCCCACTCCAGGTAAATCACCTCACCGGCAGGCATTTTGAGCGGGGCGCGGAGATCGCCGGGCTCCGGGTGGACGGCAGCCGAATCGTGATGAATGCGCAGGGCGGGGGGCAGGAAATTCAGCTCTTCGATATTCTTGCGGAGCAGCGCGTTGCGAAAATGGTCTGCCACAGCCGGGTTTTGCACTTTGACCTCGGCCACGCGATAACGTTCATCAAAAACGATGGTCATGAAGGAGGGCGTAAACTCCAGGGCGGCCTCTGCCAGGCGTTGTGCTTTGTGCAATTTTTTCCCCGAAACGATGAGATGATAGCCAAACATACCGACGACCAGGCCAATCATGGCGGTGGTGAAAATAATCGCAATGATGAAATTGGAAGAATCAGTTTCGATCACGATCGCGTTCCTTAGTCGAAAGTCGGGGGATACCGGAGCGCTAATTCTAAGGATTTATGCGATCAATGCAAAGAGAAATGTTGCGATATGTTGACGAAATTTGATGAGGCTCCCCCCATGCCTCATCAATCGCATGGGTCTTACAACGGATCATGCGGAACCGGCGCGACCCTTCATTTCATACTGGAAGGCCGGTCGGGGAGGTGGCGGAAGATAAACAGGAGAGCATCCGGATGCACTAAGCGAATGGCGTATTTACTAGGCATTTTGCCGAGGCGCGCGCCAGAAGCGAAGGTGCACGAAAAATAACCTGTGCAAATATAATTGAAACATGGCCGAGTTTACAATAAGCAAATTGCTTACCCAATAGGCCAATGGCTTAGAGATTTTGGATGAAAAAAATGCAATGTTCGCAGCATTCGCTCCATCAGAATTCAAGTTACTGAAGGCAGGCCATCACGGAAACGGAGAACAATGATGCGAGAGCTATTGCTTGGCGCCAGCCATCTCATTTCATTGGTTAGCAAGTATCTCGGGGGCTCTCCGCAAGCACCCACATTGGCAATGAACAAGAATCTTCATCAGGAACTTCTCTCCATACGATTGGAATCCATTCCACTTTCCACGCCTCTTGCGCTTTATTCCAATCCCGCCCGTCACTGTTTAATCTGTTGATTTTATTGCAGGGCAGTTTGATCCGACATTGTTATTTCATCGTGGTACGAGTTTCGTTATAGGCATTTTTGCAGACTTGCACCAAATCTGCATCTGTCAAAGGCATCAACGCATTTATTCCATTCATCTCATTCACATTTTATTTAAGGAGGGATGATTATGCTGTTTAAAAGAACGATTTTGCTCACAACTTCAATCTCTCTGGCGATCATACTTTTTGATCTTGGCGACGCAAAAGCAAACTGGCCCGTGACCGCAACTTTGCATTCTAAAAAATCCATGGTATTTCACAATCGCTCCGCGCTCTCGCTCAAAGTTTTTGTGAAAGATGAAAACGGGCTGATTCGGCAAAGTTTCTTCTTGGAACCAAATGCACGGGCTACTTTACATAGTGATAAATTCACAAAAAAGCTCGTTCGATCATTGAAGGTGAGTTGCATTTATGATTACGAGACTTATCGATATGATCTCGATTCAATCGAACGAACGATTCATAGAAGAGCTATGATCGATGCATTTTGGAAAGGGGTTTTTTGGCTCTTTTGGGGATCAACGGGCTCCGATGTCTATGATTTGATAACTATCATACAACGCGGCAGCCTTGACGACGTTACGTATGAGTTACAGAGAAAGATTGCGCTAAACGTTGCTGACTTTTTGGGAAGAAAAGTTGGCGAGGCAACGGGTGAATACCTCGGTGAAATGAGCGGTGGAGAATGGACCGGCCACTTGTGGCGCGGACTCCTTGGATATGGTACGGCACAAATTGCCAGAAACGCCATGGAAGATTATCTCAAGACACGTGGCATGGCAGAAAGGGACAGAAATACGGACTTGATCAAAAGAGCAGACCTCGCTTTGGCAGCGCTCACCGATAGAGGGTTTGAGACGCGATATACATATCAACTCTCGAAAGCCACCTCGAACATGTTTCTGCTCGGCCGGCAAATGCCGATTATTCTTGCTCATTTTGGCGGCGCTCAATCTCTTGCTGCAACTGCAAACGACGAGCAAGGCAATCCGGCCTGGAAAGCGGAGGCAGATACATATGGGGCTCCACGCTATTTTCGTTTAGCCATACCTTTGGGCGCTGAAAGTGAAAGCCGGGCGCTGCTGGCTTATCGTGGTTTCTACATAAATGCTTTCTATTCTCAAGAACATCAGATTGCCAGGCGTCCCGTCTTCGTGGGAGATGCTTATCTTGCGCAACCTGTGGGTGCGAACAGCTACCAAGTTCAGGGAGCGACTTTCATGTCTCTCAAACACTATGGCGGCGGGTTGACTTACAATTTCATGAGTCGCCGGACAAATTGGAAGCCTTATACGATTGTGAGTATCGGGGCTGGAGTGACTGCGGTGCATGGCAAAATGCTCTTTCTGTCCGGACGCACAACGAATGGCCGCGCCATAACAAAAGAATCATTAAACACGCTCTCCCTTGCTAGACCTGCTCCGTATATTGATCTCAATATCAACCCATTCATCCAAAATTTGCCTTTTCTCGGGTTTTCGCTAGGCGCACGTTACATTATTTCAAAAAATTGGGAGTTCAAAGAAGGCTATGAGTTGTATCAAAATACAAATCTCGACAAGCTCACATTGCCAAATGGGTTACTCACTTATCATTTTGCGTTAGCTGCAAAATTTTGAGTTGTCTTGCCCCTTGTTATATTTCATGCGGGTGTCGAGCCAGTTCTTTCACAAGTTAATAAACTTTTGAGGTTTAAGGATCACTGATAGCATCTCATTATGAGATGCTCACCAAATCAAAAACTCGTAATTTTATACTAACGGAGGTGGAAGATGAAGGCCGTCTCAATGGTATTGAAGCTGTGTGCAATCTTAGTACTTATTGGAACAGGCGGATGTGCAAAAAACGAAAATACAAGATCCTCTGTAGTTCGTGTTATTGCCCGAACGGGAGACAATTCAAGCAGAGGCACTGGCTTCTTTGTAAAGGATGAAAATGGCCGTCACTGGGTGGTAACAAACTTTCATGTCGTAGAATCTGGGGGAAATATCATTGTTGAGCGAACCGTAGATAATAAGGACGATGCTGTCTTTGTCGAAGCCTATCCAGAGGTTCGTATTGTAAAGTTTAGCGCTGAAGCAGATATCGCTATTCTTGAATTGAGAAATGTACCATCCGCAAAAATGCCGCCGTTACAATTCGGAACCCCGAAACGAGATGCCCGGGTTACCTCGTGGGGGTATCCAGCCAGCAACCTTACTGTAAGCGGAGGACTTGACCTTACACGAAAGGAAGGAACAATATCAAATCTAGTAAAATTTCCATTTATTGATAGGGTTACCAGCCAAATAATTCAAGACGACGCTGTATCGGCACTCGTGGTATCGACTGAGCTTGAGCCCGGTTTCAGCGGCGGCCCAACTGTCGATGAGTCTGGTCGTGTTGTCGGTATTAATGTATTGAAAGATACGGAACATCATGGCCAAAACGGGGCTATTCATATTGATGTGCTGAAAGAAATGTTAAAGTCGCTCAAGGAACCATCTGAACCCTCCACAAAAGATGTTGTCACGTTACTAGATCGCATACAAAATGAGTACCTTCAGTTACCACTTAGTCAACGCCGTAAAGCGTCGGAGGTAACATATGTAGCGTTAGATGATCTCCCCAGGCTGCGCGAATTCTTTGGCAAGGTAGAACTTGCACGCCTACAGACCACAAAAACACAAGGCGATGATATTTCGTTAGCAGCTCGAGTCGGACACGAGCTTGCTTCATTACCCGGCTTGGAATTTGAAAGTTGGGCAGATATCAGTACCCGAGTAACAGTAAGTCAATGTATCAGCGAGGCCAATCAGTTGGAAAGTTTTCTTGGTAAATCAGCAGTTACCGCTCTAAAGGAAGACTGTATGGCCACAGCGTTTAGAATGTTTGTATGGGACTTGGTAAGTTCTACGGTTCGTTGGAATGGCAAACCAGGTGCATACAACGTTTCGCGTGTAGAAACCTTGTCACGAGAAAAGTATTTATACAAAGCAATGGTAAGCATTGACGGGGTCGCCACATTTCCAATTTTTGTGACAACTGTATCTGGTGAACTTCAATTAAAACTACTGGATCGTTCTGGTGTGGTCTATGCAATACAATCGCCACATCCGCATACAGCTTCCGATTTTACAGGTTTGTGGAAGAGTATGAATAAGTACATGACTGATGACAATAGCGAAATTGAGGTATCCGAAACAATTCAAATTCGAGAAACAGGTAGTCAAGGTATCCTCGACATTCAGCATACCTGGCAAAGTACAGATCGCGCTCCACATGGTTACATTTGGCCGTGCAATAGGAGCAGAACAAGAGAAACCTGGATTCGTCAATTTTTTCTTGGAGCGGTAATTGACGGCCAGATTGCACCTCAACGACAAAAAAAAGCGGAAAAATCTCAAGGCTGTACTCCTCGTTATACGGAGGATTTGCTCGTTCGGCTTGAAATCCATCGAGGGGAATTAATAATGTACCGAACGGATGGCACACTTTGGCCAGAGATTGGTCGTTTTAGAAAGCGGGAGTGAAGTGGCATACATGCTTGCGGAAACGACTTACTGGCAATCGCGAATTGACTTGACACATTTGAGCCTGTAAAATCAAGGTTGTTCTTGTCAAGTTAAATACCGAACATCAGTTGCGTGGATTACCTTGGGGGCCTTAGATTATTTGCTTTAGTGATGACCTTCTTTACCTCCTTTATTTATGGTTCAAAACAATTCAATCGGTAAGGAGTATCTCATGGAAAAGAAACACAACAAAAAAAGCGTTTGCAAAGCGAAATACACTTTGCTGATTATGGTTGCATTCTTAATACCTGCTGAAATTAAAGCGCAGACATCCATTTTTGATTATCTTACGCAAGCATTATCTAAAATCGTTGCTGGAGCGACAGTGATCAATCTTGCAAATTATGATTATGTCGATGGCAACTGCATTTTTGGAGTCTACCTGTCAAAAGGAGCGGCCCATAGCCTAAGTACACAATTTGAAGGCGGAGTGAATTACTATGTATTTGGAGCCGGAGACAACGATATTATTGACCTTGATCTTACATTGCTTTCCTCTGCGGGCGAAGTTTTATTAGAGGATTCCGACAATGACGCTACGCCAATTCTTCAATTCAAACCTAATTACTCTGGAAATATGATTTTAAAAATAAAAAACTATGATTCACATCAGGCTGGATTCTGCGGATTTTGTCCTAAATTTAGTTGAAATTTTTCTGATGGCTCCTATCTTGAAGGCAGACAACCACATAATCAGGAGCCCTTGTGAAAAACAAGAAATCT
>SZPB01000341.1 GCA_030263535.1 Cytophagia bacterium CHB2 | reverse complement strand
CAATTTTTGAAAAAGAACATGAAAATTTGCCAAACTACAGTTATATCAACTTGAATGATCCGGCCTTCACCAACGTCATGTGGACGGTGGGCAAAAACACCGTGCTGAGCCAGCTCGTACCACAATTTCAGCAATTACTCGCGTCGCAGGGTGTGCCAGCCTCGGCGATTCAAGCCCTGACACAGCAGTTCGTTGGTATCGTGCCGGCGCAGGTGAATGCACAGAATATCATGCGAACCATCAATCCAACCACGCGGCAATCCACCGTGGTACAAAATGTGGTTAACATCAGCCAGATCAAAGAGACGACGACGCAATCCTTTGAGTTGGGCTACAAAGGCATTATCAATGAGAAGCTGGTGGTAGGCTTTGATGTTTATCATACGCGCATCAAAGATTTCGTCGGCCCGCTGAAGAACGAAACGCCCAACGTCTTTCTTGATCCCGCGACGTTGGGCGCAAGTTTGGGTCAACAATTTGGCGTGGCATTGAGCAATCCCAACAATGCCCAGCTTGCCGCCATTCTGCTCGCACTGGACAGCCCCGCGCTTCCGTACGGCGGTAATGGCAACGGCACACCGGTGGACGAATTGGCCACTATTTTCGCCAGCGGCGCGGCTCAGCTTCCCTACGGCACCGTGACGCCGCAAGAGGCCTATGATCCTACCGCGATCATTCTGACCTATCGCAACTTCGGCGACATCAGCCTTAACGGCATGGATATGAATTTGACTTACTATGCCTCGCCGAAGTGGGTGTTTGCCGGCAACTATTCGTTCGTGACGAAGAATGGGTTTAACCTTTTCAAAAAGCCCAATCGCGTGGTTTATCGCAACCTCGACGGCGTTGCCGACATCGCGCTCAATGCGCCAGGCAACAAAGCGGCGTTGTCGATTCAATATCGCGCGCCCAAACGTGGTTATGACGTGGAATTGCGCGGCCGCTACGTCGAAGGCTTCCCCATGGATTCCGGCGCATTCGTCGGTGAAGTGCAAACCTATTCTGTGTTTGACTTCAACTTCGGCTATGATCTGCCGTTTGCAGCCGGCACGCGCTGGTCGGTGAATGTTCAAAATATTCTCGACAAGGAGCACAAAGAGTTCATCGGCGCGCCCGTGCTTGGCCGTTTGATTTTGAGCCGGTTGACGTATACGTTTTAAGTGTAAGCGCTTTCGGTTGCTTCGCTTGGCCAAAACGTAAAACGGCAAAAACAAAAAGCCCTGCGCGTCAATTCTCTGACGCCCAGGGCTTTTGTTTTTGAAATTGTCAAAAATCAGATAAGACGTCAAAACTCGGCCAGCACATTTAACCGCATTTCAATTACAACCGCATAACCTCGTCTATTCCAACAACGCACCGTAGCTCTCCGGCCTGCGATCACGGAAGAACTGCCACACGTTGCGGACTTCACGAATTTTGTCGAGATCGAGATCGGCCACCACAACTTCGTCCTGATCGCGGCTGCCTTGCACGAGAATCTGTCCGCGCGGATCGCAGAAGTAACTCTGCCCATAAAACTCCCCGATGCACCACGGTTTCTCCACCCCCACACGATTGATCGCGCCCACGAAATATTGATTCGCGACCGCATGCGCGGGCTGTTCGAGCTTCCACAAATATTCAGAAAGTCCCGCAACCGTTGCCGAAGGATTGAAAACGATCTCCGCGCCGTTGAGGCCAAGCGCGCGCGCGCCTTCAGGAAAATGGCGATCGTAGCAAATATAAACGCCGATGCGTCCGAACGTGGTTTGAAAAACCGGGTAGCCGAGATTGCCGGGCTTGAAATAAAATTTCTCCCAAAAACCCGGGTGGCAATGCGGAATGTGGTGTTTGCGGTACTTGCCGAGATAATTGCCGCGCTCGTCGATCACCGCGGCCGTGTTGTAGAACACGCCCGTCATTTCTTCTTCGTAAATCGGCACGACGATCACCATTTGATGCTTCTTCGCCAACTCTTGCATGAGTTTGATCGTCGGCCCCTCGGGAATGCGTTCTGCCGTCTCGTACCACTTGGTTTGTTCTTCGGCGCAAAAATACGGGCCGTAAAAAATTTCCTGCAAACAGAGCACTTGCACGCCTTTGCTCGCAGCTTGTTCGATGAGCGTGACGTGCTTGTCAATCATAGCTTTCTTGATCTTGTCGAGAGGAGAATCAATTGGTGCAGCAAGTGAGGCTTGAATCAAACCGCCACGAACGATGCGGGGCACGGGACACCTCCGGTTTTCAAGTTCAGATGTTTTGGGGAATCAAATTTGGAATAAGACTGCAAGCGCCAACGCAAGATTCAAAGCACGCAATAAAAACTTTTCCGTGCATGATCCGGAGGGGACGCCCAAAGCTGTGCGGCGGGAATCCTGAGCAGAGTTCTATCCGCGCAGCTTGGCCAATTCTTCCCGCAAGCGGGCGACCTCTGCCTCCGCCGCTTCGCGTTGCGCTGACTCGCGAGCAGCTTTAGCTTCGGCCTCATTGCGCGCTGCTTCAGCCTCCTCCGGCGTGAGCAAACGCGTACCGGTTTCGGAATCATAGAGGCGAAGCGTGCCGCCTTCTTCGCGCAACTCCAGCCCCAAAGCCGGGCTCAACAAATTTGTTCCCGTCATCGGCGCATACTCGCCTTCAACGAGCTGATAGCCGCGCAACGCGGGCTGCAAGGTTTCATGCAAAGGATCGAAGAGGTAGTATTCTTTTACGCCCAGCGTGGCATAGATGTAACGCTTCTCGCCGAGGTCTTTTGCTTTCGTTTCGGCAGAGATCAACTCGATCACAACGTCCGGCGCCTTGCCTTCGTCTTCCAGTTTGTAGAGGCGGCGCTCTTTTTTCTCGATGCCGAAAACAACAAGAATATCCGGCGACACGTTTTTACGGTGGCCTTGTTCATCGCGATAATAGAGAAAAATATTCCCGCTGACATAAACATCGTGGCGCTCGCGGAAATACTGCTTCAGCGCATGTCGCAAAGCAGTCAAAAGATTGATATGAACGTCAGTTTCAGCCAAAGGCCTCCCATCCGATTCTGGAAGATGCTCCTTCCGATAAGAACGTCGCCGCGGCAACGATTGTACATTTGGCAATGCCATAGTATTACCTCATTCAGTTTTTTATGCCAAGCAAATAATCGCCGATAACGTGCGTCGCGGCATCCCAGTTGTTGTGCGGCGAGGGCCATTCGCGATCTTGCGCGCGACGGAGATAAATAATCTGCGCGAGATGATAAAGATAATGCTGCGCCATGTGAATCACTGCCACACCGAGTTTTTCTTTGTCCTTGCCATCGAGTGACGTGCGTTCGAGGTGCAACTCCTCGTCGCTCGCGCATGCAGTTACCACTTCTTTGACTTGCTGCTGAATCCTTTGCATGTTCTCCGCCAACTCTTCACGCGTGCCGGATTTTGCGTCACTCACGACCGGCGTGATGCCGAGGCGTTTCAAGAACCACGCATCCACCCGCACCAGATGCCGGCAAATCTCGCCAATGCTGCGCGACTCCGGGCCAGCTTTCCAATTCAGTTGCTCAACCGGAATATTTTCCAATACGGCAAACAACGGCTTGCAACTGCTCTCAAAAACTTCCAACGTCATTTGAATACGTGCCCTGCTCATTGCGTTTTGCACTCCAATATTTTTGCTGCCGCAGCGGGGATTTTCGATCTTCGATCTACTATCCACGATCATCTATCTTCACTCACTCTCACACATGCACAGGCGGCTGAATCGGCGCGATCTTGCCTTCCGCTAAGAGTTTTTGATACTGCTTCCACGACATCTCCGGCTTGCCGTTGGTTTGATCGATCATCGTGATGCAACCTTCCACCGGACAAACAATGCTGCACATGTTGCAGCCAACGCACTTTTCTTCAATCACTTCGTAGTGATTCGAGCCGTTTTGCTGCGTCATGCGAATGCTCTGGTGGCAGCCGTCTTCGCAGGCGATGTAGCACAAGCCGCAATGAATGCACGTTTCCTGATTGATGTTGGCCTTGATCGCATAGTTGAGATCGAGATCGCCCCAATCCGCGACGTGATGGAGAGACTTGCCGATGAAGTCCGTCGTCTTTGCAAAACCCTTTTCGCGCATCCAATTTTCCATGCCCTCGATCATGCCTTCCACGATGCGAAAGCCGTAATGCATTACCGCGGTGCAGACTTGCACGCTCGTCGCGCCCAGCAACATGAACTCCGTGGCATCGCTCCAACTCTGAATGCCGCCAATGCCGCTGATCGGCACGCGCCGCGGCATTTCTGCGTCCGCAGCGACGGAATGCACCATATTGAGCGCAATGGGCTTCACCGCTGGGCCGCAATAGCCGCCATGCGAGGTGAGATTGCGTACTGCCGGCCGCGGCACAAACGTGTCGAGATCGATGCTCGTAATCGAGTTGATGGTGTTGATCATCGACAAGGCATCTGCGCCGCCGCGCACCGCCGCGCGCGCGATGTAACGAATATCCGTTATGTTCGGCGTGAGTTTGATCATCACCGGCGTGGTCGCCACCTCCTTCACCCATTCGGTGATTTGGCAGGCATAGTCGGGAACTTGTCCAACCGCAGAGCCCATGCCGCGCTCGCTCATGCCGTGCGGGCAGCCAAAGTTGAGCTCGAGACCATCGCAGCCGGTGTCTTCCGTGCGTTTGACTACTTCGTGCCACGCCTCGCGTTTTGATTCGACCATGAGCGAGACGATGAGCGCGTTGTTGGGATAACGTTTTTTAATGTCGCGAATTTCGCGGAGATTTTCCTCGAGCGAGCGGTCAGTGATAAGCTCGATGTTGTTCAAGCCCATCACTTTTTGATTGGCATAATGCACCGCGGAATAACGGCTGCTCACATTGACGATGGTCTCGCCAATGGTTTTCCAAACAGCGCCGCCCCAACCTGCATCAAACGCGCGCGCAACTTGATAACCGCTGTTCGTCGGCGGCGCGGACGCGAGCCAGAAGGGATTGGGCGATTTGATACCGCAGAAAGTTATGGACAAATCGGGCATGGTGGCACCTCGGTAAAATTTACTTAAGCATTGCTATTCTTTGTGATAGCCGTCGTACTTGTTGCTCAAGCTTGTCAAAAAAACGATGAATATCTTCATGAACTTCGTCTGGTTTCATCATACTTCCAAGAATCTCACGTTTTAATTCCAGACGAGGATCAAGATTTCTCAAGCGTTGAAAAAGTGAGTTTTTATTCTCAAATAGGAGCTTTTTTCCGTCAACTACCGAAAAAATATTTGCCGTCAAATTTTTCCATGTCTTGCCTGGAGGCAAAGTCAAATTCTCGTCAGAAAAAAACTGAACAATCAAATTCTTTATAGGTTGCGCAAAGAGATCGTCACCCGCAGTCAAATTCGTAAGATGCAAAGCTGCTCGAATCCATAGATCCGGAATTAATAAGTAGTTTTCAATGTTCTTACGTTGCCATTCGTATAATACGTCATTATCAACTGTAGGATGAAAAGCATTTTCAGCGTCGTCGAAATCGAACAAGATTATTCTTATCACTTGCGGAATAATCTGTTTTACCCCAGAAAAATGGCGGTCAGCATAATCCCTCATGTCCTGTTTGGAGCCGCCTCGTAAAAAATGGAAGCAAACCCTACGTAAAGTCTCCTCTTGGCTCAAGACGGGTGCCCAGGCTCGAAGCAGACGCTCGTCTGTTTCACCTTCTACATAAAGGACAGTCGGAAAATCCCTTAATTGAGCTATTTCAATATTCGCCACGTCGGCCATGGCAGTGATTATTTCAGGAGTGGACTGAACTCGTCGTGGAGTTTTATCTTGATACAGAAACGAGTATATCTGACTCACATCTACACCTCGAATAAACTCCTCCGCATGCGTAGCAATCAAGAATTGAGTATTGCGTTCGGAAGATTTGTTTTTGAAATACTGGAAATAATCCAAAATTTCCCTCTGCAAATTCACATGAAGATGTGCGTCCGGTTCATCCAGTAAGATGGTCGTGGGTTTATATCCGAATAGAAATGCCAGCAAAGTTAGAGTTTGATGGAAACCACTTCCGCCAGAGATGATATCATATGATCTATCTTCCTGTTTATAATCACATATTATTTTTGTGTCAACACCATGTTCATACTTTGGCTGCTGTAAATCTACTGAAAACCATCTTTTCACGATCGTCTGAATCTCGCTCCAATCGTCAGGATATTTTTCCCAGACTCTCAGCAGCAAATTTCTTAGTACTCTTCCAGGTTGGGCTTTTCCAACTTGCTGACGCATTGGGCCATCATCTCTCCATTCTTCCACATCCTCCAAGCCGGAAAAAGGAGGTACATATACAATTGTTGGAAGCAAAGATGGTTTGCTCTTCTTAACGTCTCCAGCTAATTCACGAAAACGTCCCCACCCTTCGGAAGGAATTGCATAAATAGCTTGAGGCGAATTATAGCGTAATTTAATTGAAAAAGTTAATTCCTCTCTTGTGGCCGTTTGCCATGTAACTTCGATCTCGATCAAAATAAATTCCTGCCTTTTCTTGCCATTAGTCTCAGGATAACGGCGTTCAGTTCTTTCCGTCCAAAGCAAGTTGAATTCTGGTACAGGTAGTGCCGTAAAATTTGGCAATACTACTTGCATGCCGGTGCTGCCGCTTCGCTTAGTACGTGAAAATGAATCAATACAAAACTGCCAAATTGCTAAAGCTTGAAGGACAGTACTCTTACCGCTATTGTTACGACCTACGAGAAGATCAAAATGTGAAAATTCGTAGGATTGATCCTTTATACTCTTGAAATTTCTTAGGGTAACTTTCGTGATCATCACATAATCCTGAGAATTATGATTCAAACAGATAGTTTTTGATCCCCCGCGCCGCCACCTTCCCCATCTCCACCGCATCGACGACTTCGCCGCCGCCGTTGACGCAATCACCGCCGGCGAACAGGCCTTGTACGGAAGTCGCGCCCGTGTTTGCATCGATCACGACTTTCTTACCTTGCACAGCCAGATTGGGAATGGTCTTGTAAAGATCATACAGCGGATCCTGTCCGAGCGCAGCAACGACCATGTCGCAGGGCAGTGTATGTTCCGAGCCGGCAA
>SZPB01000340.1 GCA_030263535.1 Cytophagia bacterium CHB2 | reverse complement strand
GCCTCGGCGGCGGCCACGACGAGCGCGAACAGACGCTCAATCAGTTGCTCGTTGAGATGGACGGCTTCGATTCCAACGAAGGCGTGATTCTCATCGCGGCGACCAATCGCCCGGATGTTCTGGATCAAGCGTTGCTGCGCCCGGGCCGTTTTGACCGCCAGATCGTGGTTGACCGGCCGGATGTGCGCGGACGCGAAGGCATCTTGAAAGTTCACACCAAAAAAATCGCCATTGCCGATAAAGTCGATCTGGGCGTGCTCGCCAAAGGCACACCGGGTTTCTCCGGGGCCGATCTGGCAAATCTCGTGAACGAAGCGGCGTTGCTGGCGGCGCGCAAGAACAAAAACCTCGTCGAGATGCGCGATTTGGAAGAAGCGAAGGATAAGGTTTTGATGGGCGCGGAGCGGCGCAGCTTGTTGATCAGCGACAAGGAAAAACGCATTACCGCTTACCACGAAGCCGGCCACGTGTTGGTGGCCAAGCACACGCCCGGCTCCGATCCCATTCATAAAGTCACAATCATCCCGCGCGGGCGCGCGCTGGGCTTGACGACCTCGCTGCCGATCGATGAAAAACACAATTATTCGAGAAGCTATTGCGAAGCCTTGTTGGTTCATCTGATGGGCGGCCGTGAAGCGGAAAAAATCGTCTTCAATGAAACCACGACGGGCGCCGGCAATGACATCGAGCGCGCCACCGAGTTGGCGCGCAAAATGGTTTGCGACTGGGGCATGAGTGAAGTCATGGGCCCGCTGTCGTTCGGCAAAAAACAGGAAGAGATTTTCCTGGGTCGCGAGATTGCGCAACATCGCGATTACAGCGAGCAAACGGCGCAGAAGATCGACGATGAAGTGAAAAAAATCGTCACCGAAGCCTCGCACAAAGCCTATAAAATTTTGAGCGACAACGTGCACCAACTGCATGCGTTGGCCACCACGTTGCTGGAAAAAGAAATACTCGACGGCGTTGAAATCGACGCCGTGCTCAGCAACGCCGGGCTGCAACTCGAGGGCCCCGAAGAAAGCGGCAACGGACGAGTGGCGCCGCCGGCTGAGAACGTCGAAAGTCAACCGCCACAAACCACCACCAAAGCTTGACCTCATGCAGATCCCACCGGGGACAATATTCATCCTCATTGGCTGTGGGGTGGTGTTGCTCATCCTCTGGAATCTCTATCAGTATAGCAATGCCTTGAGCAAAAGGGCATTCCAGAGAATTGCCTTGCTTATCATTGCCGCTGGCATGACGGCGGCATTTTATTTTGTCCTGCGCGAACACCGGCGGTTTGCCAGCGGCCGGGCTAAGCTGCTTATCTTCCCTTTTATTCAAAACGCCGGCGAGGAACAGCGCTCGCTTTCAGCGGAAGGCTTTGCATTAGCGGAAGGCGTCGCCGCCGGGTTGGCGTCAAACCCGCAAGAACAGCTTCAGATTCTGCCGGCAGAAACAATCTTCGAACTCGCCAACCGCGATTCTCTCCACGACCCTGCGTATCTTTTAAAATTAGGAAACGGGCTGGGCGTTGACTTTCTCGGCCTGGGCGCTTATCAAGTTGCCGCCGGGAATTATCAAATTCAGTTTCAGCTTTTTCAGTCAGAGCAATCACAACCGCTCTTTCAACACAGCCTAAAAGCCCCGGCTCATCAACCGGCACTTGCAGTTGGCGAGATCAATGAAAAAATCTTAACACAACTCGATCTCCCGAATACTGACGACACAAACGCGAGCTTTCCCGCCAGCCGTCTCGCTGCAGCAGAACGATTGCAGTACTATGGGAGTTATCTTGATCTGGTGAGCGGCGAGCCTCAGCAGGCGGCGCGCAAGGCGGCGGCATTGGCGCTCAGCGACACCTCGCAAGCCTTGTTTGCCGTTCTGTCTGCGCGCGCGACCATGCACTATCTCGCGCAACGGCGCACACACGAGCAGGAATGGCGGGACTCTCTCCGCGTCTTGCTCCCTCGCTTGCGCTCCGCCATGCAACGCGATTCCTTGTCGGCCGCGGGCTGGCTCACGCTGGGGCAGACGTACATTTACGCCAAGAAATGGAACGACGCCGAACACGCGTTGCGCCGCGCCCTTGCCCGGGATTCGCTCAATAGCAAAATCTATCTGAGTCTTGCACAACTGCACATGAGCCGCGTGCAAGATCTCGGCTACAAAGACGAACTTGAACTGTGCCGCCGGGCGCTTGCGCTCAATCCTTTTGATGTTGAAGCGGCCATTGCTACGGCGAATCATCTGCTTTTGTCAAACCGCCGGGAAGAGGCGATTGCCTTGCTCGAAAAGTATCGCCGCTTGAATCCCGATCATCTGCCGGTGCTGATGATGCTCGGCCGCATTTTCGTCACCAAAAACGAGATCATGCAAACACTGCCGCTGTTCGAGCGCATTCTCGCACTTGACCCGGCCAATGCCGATGCGTATTATAACCTCGGCATCGCATATTACAATCAAGAGAACGACTCGACCGCGATCCGCTTTTTTGAACGCGCCCTGCAGCTCAATGATCACGCGGATGCGCGGCTGTATCTCGCCTACATTTACGAACGGCGCAAAGATATGGACAGGGCCATTCAGTATTTGCGTGAACGCATTCGTCTGAGCACGGGCGATGACGATGTTTTTGCCGGAGAAGCGCGCAAACATCTCTATGATGTTCTCTTGCAGCGCGGAGAAATTCCGGAAAATTTGCTACCCGACAAGCTTGAGAAGAAATAATGCCAACCTATTCGCTGCGTAGACTCTGCCTGACTCATGAAGCGGATTTGCAAGCCGAGTTGAAAGGCGAACGCGGCCCGCGCGCCGATGATTTTGCCCGCCGCGTGCGGCAGCATGCCTGGGTTCTCAAGATCATCTGCCGGGAGCAAGAATTTTCGTCCAGCTTGCTTTCGGCTTTTTCATTACGGGGATTGCCGTGCTGGGTCGCCGCCGCCGGCGTGGCTTATTTATTTTCGAATGAAGAACAGTTGCACGATCTGGCAACCAGCCGGCAGGCGCTTTCGAGCCAGGAGGCGGCATTTGCGCGCGAGTTGCGCGTGTTTTTGGAAAATCAATCGCGCAATGAATTCGTTATCGACAGCCCGCAGTGCAGCATGATTTTGGGTGGGCCGACGTTGATCATGGGCGTGCTCAACTGCACACCGGATTCGTTTTACGACGGCGGCCGCCATCACAGCCGCGAACAGGCGATTGCGCACGGCCTGCATCTGGCGGAAGCCGGCGCTGATGTAATCGATGTCGGCGGCGAGTCGACGCGGCCGAAGGGCGTTTATGGCGAAGGCGCGGAACCGGTTTCAGCGGAGGAAGAGATTGAACGCGTCGTGCCGGTAATCGAAGCCTTGCGCCAAAAAATCGAAGTGCCGATCAGTATCGATACCTACAAAGCGGCCGTGGCTGACGCTGCGCTGCAAGCCGGCGCCGCAATGGTGAACGATATCAGCGGCTTGCTGTTTGACCCGAAAATGGCGGAAATTGTCGCGGCCCGGCAGGCGCCGGTGATTTTGATGCACATCAAGGGCACGCCTGCGGATATGCAGGCCGACCCCGTTTACGAAAATCTTCTCGATGAAATCTATCTTCACCTCGACACGCAAGTGCAGGCGGCAGTGCAAGCCGGCATTCCGCGGGAGCGGATCATCGTCGATCCCGGCATCGGTTTCGGCAAGCGCCTCGAACATAATTTTGAAATCATTCGCCGGTTGGCGGAGTTGCGCGGTTTGGGTTGCCCGATTCTGGTCGGGCCTTCGCGTAAATCCTTCGTGGGCAAAGTGCTAAATTTGCCGCCGGATCAACGCCTGGAAGGCACGGCCGCTGCGGTAGCGCTGTCTATTGCGAACGGCGCACACATGGTGCGCGTGCATGATGTCGAGGAAATGCGCCGCGTCAGTCAAATTGCCGATTTGATTGCCGGGCGTATGGGCTATGAAGCGTAGGGAGGCGAAATGACTGATCTCGAACTTTTTCGCGTCGCGTTTCTGCGCGTGACATTGCTCGATGTTCTGGACATTCTGGCGATCAGCTTTGTGATGTATCGCCTCTATCTTTTCATTCGCGGCTCGCGCGCCGCGCAAATGGCGGTGGGGCTGCTGCTCATTCTCACCGTTTCATTGCTGGCGCAAATCTTGAACATGAGCGGGCTGAGCTGGATTTTCAGCCGCCTGGAAACCATCTGGCTGATCGCTTTTGTGATTTTGTTTCAACCCGAGCTGCGGCGCATGCTGGTGCATCTTGGCCAAAGCCCGGTGATTCGCTTCTTTGTCAAAGTCACCGGCTCGCGCCTGGTCGATGAAATCGTCAAAGCGACGCAGGAATTATCGCGCTTGCGGCACGGCTCGCTGATCGTGATTGTGCGCAATCACGCCATTCGCAGCGTGGTAGAAACCGGCATCAAGCTGCAGGCGGCGGCGTTCGCGCCGGTGTTGCTCGCCTTTTTCAGCCCCAAATCACCGCTACACGACGGCGCCATCATCATCGAAAACGAAGAAATCATTGCGGCCAAAGCCATCCTCCCGCTTTCGCAAACCGATTTGCTCGACAAACGCTACGGTACCCGCCATCGCGCCGCACTCGGCTTGTCGGAAGAATCAGACGCGCTTGTGCTGGTCACCTCCGAAGAAACCGGCCAAATCTCCATCGCCAAAGACGGACGCTTGCTAACCGATTTGAGCGAGGAAGAGGTAGAAAATATTCTATCAACCTCGCTGCATGTTACACCGAAGAAATAACTTTCCCAAATCTCAAACCGCCAATGAACGCGAATAAGCGCGAATAGGAAATTTAATTACCTTCATTTGGATTCATTCCCGGTTGCGGGAAAGGGGTATTCTGCTTAAATGGCATTCCTTATGGCTAAAACACAACTACTCGGCATGACGCGCGACGAACTGGCAACGTTCTGCGTTGCCCTCGGCGAAAAGGCATTCCGCGGTAAGCAGCTTTTTCAATGGCTTTATGGGCGTTCGGCGGAGCATTTCGAGGACATGACGAATTTATCGCTGGCGTTACGCACACGTTTGAGCGATGTGGCCGAGGTGGGTGAATTGACGCTGGTGCAGCGGCAGATTTCGCGCAAGCAGGATGCGGAGAAATTGCTGTTTCGTTTGCCCGACGGCTTTCAAATCGAAAGCGTTATGATGCACGAGGCGACGCGCCGCACGCTGTGCGTTTCCTCGCAGGTGGGTTGCCCCATCGACTGCAAATTCTGCGCGACCGGCAAAATGGGATTGTTGCGTAATCTTTCCGCCGGCGAAATCGTCAATCAACTGCTCACCGCGCAGCGAGTATGTCGCACCAATGTGACAAACGTTGTGTTGATGGGAATGGGTGAACCGATGAACAACTACGATGAAATGATCAAAGCGTGTTACTTGATGACGGACGAGGAAGGCCCCAATCTTGGCCAACGACACATCGTGATTTCGACCAGCGGGTTGATTCCGAAAATCCGGCAGTTTACCGAGGAAGGCCACAAATTCCGCCTGGCCATTTCGTTGAACGCCACCACGGACGAGGTGCGCGACAAACTCATGCCGCTCAATCGCAAATATCCCATTGCCGATTTGCTGGCGGCGGCGCGGGCCTACACGGCAAAGGCCAGACAACGCGTCACGTTTGAGTATGTTTTGTTGGAGGATGTTAACGACAGCTTGCAAGACGCCGACCGTCTCAAAAAGCTCGTTGCAAAAATTCCCTGCAAGGTCAATTTGATTCCCTACAACGCCGTGGATGAGCATTTCCGCCGGCCGAGCGTGGACCGTATTCAGGCGTTTTATCAACGCATGCAGGATGCGATTGTGCCGGTGACGCTGCGCTGGAGCAAGGGAGATGACATTGACGCGGCCTGCGGCCAGCTTTGGACGAAAGCCGAGCACGCCAGCAGCGGCCAGATGATGCCGCTGGCTGTTTCCTGAACGAAAAGCTTACAAACACTCTCCCCCCACACGTATCGTCTACACTCAATGCGAAGTCGAATGCCCGTTGGCCGCGGCCGGCGATTTCGCGCATTGCGAGGCCAGTGTCGCAATATCTTTTTTGATGTCTTTGTGCCAATCATCATGCGGCACATCTAGTTGCCGCGCGGTTGCAAGCTCCTGGCAACCGGTTTCAATTTGCCCGCCCAGAAAACTCACCTTTGCAATTTTGGTGCGGCATACGGCTTCCAAATAAGACGATAACTTGTTTTCCTGCTGTAACGTCGTCATAATGTGCCTGTAATAGTCCTGAGCGCGCTGAAATTCGCCCAAGCGCACCGCCGATTCTCCCGCGCCCCAGAGAAAAAAACGGCTGTTGGGAAACTCTTGCAGCGCGGAATCCGCCAGAGCAAAAGCTTCCGCCGGCTTTCCTTCATCCAATAAAATCCAGGTGAGGGCGTTAATCGCGGCATACCTGGCATATTTGCCGTGCGCAATCGTCTGCCGCACCATCGCGATGCCGGCAGCCCGCTCATCCGAGAACAGCGGCACGGGCAATTTGTTGCTGAGCTTGCTGCGATAGTATTTATAGGTACCGATGCCAAGCTGGGCGTCGTACAGCTTCGGATCGAGCTGCACCGCCGTCTCGAGATGATGAATCGATTTTAAGCCGAGCTGAAAGGCTTGGAAATAGCGGCGGTGTTTTGATACGTAAAACGATTCGTAGCCCTGGGCGCTGCCGAGATAGAAATGCGCCCATGCGCTGTTCGGTTGTTGCCGCAGCAATTTTTCCGCGCGCGTCCGGCAATTTTTTAAGCTTTTGTAAAATTCCTTCTCTTCCCGGTCGTCTTCATAGTCGAGCATAATGGCTTGCAAAGTGGCGGCGCGAAAGAGATGGCCAAGAGGGCTCTCGGGCGCGCGCGCAATGACCTGGTCGATTTCCGCAAGCGCGTGCGGATAATTTTGATTAATGGTGGCGCGTATCGAATTCTGCAGCAGGGAATCGATTTCCGCAGGGTGAATCTCCTGCGGGTAGCTAGAAACAGCAGTAAGCAACACCAGTGCGCTGGGCGCAAAGACGATGGGTAGTTCTTTGAAAAAGTTAGCGATTTGCAACAAACGTCCTTTCATGACCTCGATCCGTCGCGTGGAATTCAAAAATG
>SZPB01000339.1 GCA_030263535.1 Cytophagia bacterium CHB2 | reverse complement strand
AACTTTCTCAATCTTCCACCGCGAATACACGCGAATCATCGCGAATTAAAAAGCATTAGCGGCCCTTCGCGTTGATTAGCGGTTTAAAGAAAATGAGCAAGTTATTTAAATGACGATCCTACTGATGTTCGGTATTTACCTTGACAAGAATAGTCTTGATTTTACTGGCTAAAATGTGTCAAGTCAATTCGCGATTGTCAGTAAATTGGGATAATTTTAGTTTTTGATTCCGATTCACCCCCGTTAGGAGCAGCAATTGATCATCGAACCCATCAAAGCGGAATATCAACGCTACAAATTTTTGGCGGAAGGGGCAATTGCCCAAATCAAAGATGAGGAGTTGCACAATGCCGCCGGCGAAGACACCAATGCGATCGCTGTCATCATGAATCATATCTCTGGGAATCTCAAATCGCGATTCACCAACTTCCTGACAGAAGACGGCGAGAAACCGTGGCGCAATCGCGATGAGGAATTTGAAGAGAAACGAGAAGATCGAGCGACTGTGTTAAAGAAGTGGGAGGAGGGCTGGAGAATTTTGTTTGATGAAATCGACGCGTTGCAAGATTCTGATTTAGGCAAAGTGGTCAGGATTCGTGGCAAAGAATTAACGGTATCCGATGCCTTGCAGCGATCACTCGCGCATGCCGCCTATCATGCGGGCCAAATCGTTCTGTTGGCGCGGATTCAAGCCGGCAAGAATTGGAAATCGCTCAGCATCCCGCGCGGCAAATCGCAAGAATACAATTTAAATCCAACCAAAGAACGGCCCCAGGCGCCCGGCAATGACCTCAAAGAGGGCATTTGAAAAGTCCTAACTTAAAAAACTGACCGATCGGTTGGCGATAACTTGTTTGAAAAATCGCGCGATTTGACCATTCTCTGGAGGAAGCCGATCGGTCAGTCGCCGACTTTTCAAATACGCTTAAAGACGATAACGCTTCCGCTGGTGCATCAGAAGAGAGAACAAGAGATCAACGCCCCTCTTGCGGAGAACCCGGACCAATCGGGTTTCGAGTTAAGCAAGTACGAAGCGGCGTGCGTTCTTGCGCTGCGCTCGCAATATAACTTCACACTCGTCATGAACAAGATGACTCATTCACCATTCTCAATAACTTCCAACCTAACAAGGCGCGCATGAAGACCTGTGCCCTGTTGTTGCTGGTGTTGACCACCTCCACTTTAGCTCAGCATTCCAGCTCTGCCCAGCTTGAAGAAATGAAGAAGCTCGACTTCCTGGTCGGAGAATGGAGAGGGGAAGGCTGGGCCGAGTTCATTCCGGGCCAGCGCCGGACTTCTTCTATTACTGAAAACGTTCAGCCGAAACTTGGCGGTATGGTTCTTCTGATAGAAGGATTGGGCAAGGCCAAAGTCGCCGGGAAAGAGGAAGAGGTTGCCGTGCATCATGCCCTTGGGATCGTCTCCTACGACGCAACGGCAAAACAATATCGTCTAAAATCGTATTTGGCCGATGGGCGCAGCACGGAGGCAGAAGCTGAATTTGTCGAAGAGGGTTTTCAATGGCGATTTCAAACTCCGCAAGGCGCTAGCATAAGATATACGGTCAAGCTGACGGAACAAGGTGAGTGGTTCGAGAAGGGAGAGCTGTCGCAGGACGGAAAGAGTTGGCGACAGTTCCACGAGATGACGTTGCAGAAAGTGAAATAGGATCGAAGTTTTATAACAAAAAGAACGTTCCCATTTATCCAATGATTCACAACATGGAGATCGAGCAATGAAAACAAGAGTCCTGCAGAGTTCAGTTGTTATGGTGCTGCTGACTATCATGAGTGCATTCGCCTGGAATCAAGATGAAAAGCAGGCAGTGATCAAAGTGGTGGAAGAGGCCTATGTTCAGGGCGTGCACGCCAATCCTGGCGGTGAGGCCATGCGCCGGGGCTTTCACGCAGAGTTCATTATGTTCGTGCAGGACGGCAGCCAGATCAATAAAGTGACGCGTGATGAATGGATTACCCGCATCGAAGCCGCAAAAGCAAAAAGCGCAAACAAGCCCCGGCCGGAAATCAAAGCGGAATTCCCGCTGGTTGAGATTACTGGCAGCGCCGCGGTCGTGAAAGTGGAGCTTTATCGCGACGGCAAACACACCTTCACTGATTATATTTCGCTCTACAAATTCGAGGAGGGCTGGAAGATCGTCGCCAAGACGTTCTATCGCCATCCCGCCAAATCGGAATGACAGCATGAAACCGCGAATTAGTTTCATCACGCTCGGCGTTGACGATCTGCAACGGGCATTGCAGTTTTATCACAAGGGGCTCGGTTTGCCACCGCCGGGCCTCAAGGAGGATAACATATGACTGAATTGACGCGAGGTTCAGCGTTTTTGCAAGAACTGAAAGCCGAAGCTCCTGCCACACGCAAATGTTTGGAACGCATACCGGAGAGTCGATTCGGCTGGAAGCCGCATGAGAAATCCATGACCATGGGTTATCTCGCCCTGCTGGTTGCAGAAATCCCAAGATGGATAACCTACATCGTCGAGAAGGGTGAAATCGACTTTGCCACATTCGGACATTTTCAGCCCAAAACTACGGCGGAATTGGTGAATCATTTTGATGAAAATCTCAAAGGCACAAGAAATGCACTGGCCAAAGTTACCGACCAAGAACTGGACAAAACTTTTTTTCTCAAAAACCAGGGTCAGGTGATGCTCAGCTCTCCTGCCGGAGAAATGGTTGGCTCATCCATAAACCATCTCGTGCATCACCGCGGACAACTGACAGTCTACATGCGTCTCAACGACATACCGGTGCCCTCCATTTATGGCCCTTCTGCAGATGAAAGAACTTTCTGAAACGCCACGGCAGCACTCGGGTGTGTTGAAATCCGTGGCCTTGCCCGCTGGCCCGGGTGAGGAACGAAACCTGACGAAAGCTTCGCAACTTCGATGAATGATAAGCTGCAACACCTCATCTTTCACGAAGTCGATCGCCAGCGCTTGAATGCCTTTGTGACACTCTTCGAAAGCCGCGGCGGGCCAAAGTATTGTTGGTGCATGGCCTGGCGTGCCAGCAGAAGCAAAGCAGCAAGACGGGGCCAGCCGTTTATGGGATTTGTGAGTGCCTTTAAAAGAGCGGGCTTTGTGGAAGTGGGACGCACCGGAACCCGGCGCCATGTTATGCGATTAAATCTTAAAAAATTCAAAGGGAGATCGTGACATGCGAGTTGAAAACGCCTGCTTTGCGCCGCCCCTGATTTTCCTCCTCTTGGCTTGCTGCTCCCTTCACGGTCAAACCGTCATCTCCGACAGCACCTACCAGTCCGCCAACTGGGGTGTGACGGTGGCCACAACCTTCGGTGCGAGCGAGACCCACACGCAGCGAACCACGGGTGGCAATCCCGGCGCCTTTCGTTTCATGGAGCACATCCTGCCGGCACCGCCGGGAGCGAGTGATTTGACACGCCTCGAAGTCACGCACATCTATGACGGTGATGCATATCTCGCCCTGGAGGCGATCGACCATATTGACTATGCTGAGGACATCAGACTGCTCGATTTGCCCTGGAATCAGGCGTTCATTCGCAGCTTTCCGGCAGTCCGGCAATCCGGCAGAATTTTTCGCGCCAACGTATTTTTGCAGGTGGTGGCCGATACTTTGTGGCACAGCGGAAGCCTCACCGGTTTGACCGCCAGCAGCTTCACTGCGCTCGACGGCTCCGGTGATCACCCCGATTTTTCTGATGTGGGCGATTTTCTCTACTTTGGTTTTTCGCGCCTCAGTTCCCGCGGCGCCACCCAGCCGCCGCTTCCTTCCAATCAAGATTTGATTTACCGTCACGGCAGCGACAATTTCACAGTGACCATTCACAACGCGCCGTTGCCGAACCAACCGCCGGTCGCCCGCGCGGATGATTATCTTTATCTGGATTATTTTTTCAACAGCAACAAAACCCTGCGCGTTCTTCAAAACGATTCTGATCCCGAGGGCGATCCCATCCGCGTGCTGAGCGTGGGCGAGCCGGCATTTGGCGGCGCCATTGAGTCGTTCAATGATACCAGCATCACCTATTCGCATGAAGGATTGTTGTCCGCAAGCCTCGAAACCGATTTCTTTCTTTACAAAATCACGGACGGCTTGAACCAGTCGCTCGATGCGTTTGTGACCATGCACTTTTGCCGTTGCCCGCTCGAGTGCCTTGCGCTTTTCCTGCCGTCGCCGGCCTTGCGCACCGCTGCCGGCCGTGTCATTGCAACCGCGGCTATCGTTGACACCCTCGAGGTCGATCTCTTCCGCCGCTTCCGGGACGAGGCGTTGCTGACCACGCAAACCGGAACGCAGTTCGTGAATCTCTACTATCGCGCCGCACCGGAGGTGATGCCGCTGCTTCTCTTTGATCGCAGTGACCTCGGCATGCAAGCTGTGCGCGCCCTTGCCATGATGCAGGCGCCGCTGCACAATCTGTTGGACGGTGATGGAAGCATGCTCGTCACACAGACCCTGATCGATTCTGTGTCCGCGTTCTTGGACAGTCTCGGGTCTGCTGCCAGCGACTCGCTGCGCGATGCGTTGAATGTCGAACTTGCAAGGCTCGGTCCGTTGCAGCAGTTGGTGGGCTTGTCCGTGGCGGAAGCCGCAGAAATGGCGCTGGGCAGCCGAACCCGCGTTGATGATACTCGTTCTGCAAAACCGCAGGCGTTCGTGTTGAAACAGAATTACCCGAATCCTTTCAATCCTGCGACGGAGATACGCTATCACTTGCCGCGGGCCACGCCGGTCGAGTTGGCCGTCTTCGATGTGCAGGGCCGCAAGGTCAGGACCTTGGTCGAGGGACTGCAGTCTGCCGGTGAAAAAGCTGTTGTGTGGGACGGCGCTGATGATCATAATCGAGGTGTGCCTTCCGGAATCTATTTTTGCCGCTTGAGTGCTGGCGCATTTCAGGAAACAAAAAAAATGATATTGATGAGATAGCATCAAATGGCCAGCCTGACTGCAGCCGGCAGAATGAAGCCTGCCGGTCTCAACGAAACGGAAGCGGCAAGGAAGGACGGGCGCTGGGAAAAGGCCTACGAACCACAAGGAGCGATGGAACTGCTGGCGGATTTTCTCAAAGCTCTGGCGAAGGGCAAAAAGGCGAAAGCGTTTTTTGAGTCGCTGAACCGGGCGAACCACTGCGCGATTGCGTGGCGGCTGCAAATCGCCAAGAAGCCCGAAACGCGGGCACGGCGCATGCAGGCGATTCTGACAATGCTCAAGAAGGGAGAGAAGTTTCATGGTTGATTACGTCGCTTTTCTGCGCGGCGTCAACGTTGGCGGCGTCACCGTCAAAATGGACAGACTGAAGACGTCGTTTGAAGCCCTGGCATTCACCGAGGTCAAAACTATGCTGGCCAGCGGTAATGTGCTTTTTACCGCGCCGTCCACCAGCGAAAGCACGCTGGTAAATAAAATCGAAAAAAAGCTGGCGGCGGATTTTGGCCGTGAAATCGGCGTGCTCGTCCGCAAGATTGAAGAGCTACGGCGTCTGGCTGAGGCGGCGCCGTTCGCGGGGATAAAAATCACGCCGCAAACGCGGTTGTTTGTGACCTTTCTTTCGGAGAAAAACAAGGGCAGTCTGAAGATTCCGTATGAAACTCCCGACAAAAATTGCAGAATCATTCGTGCGAATGACCGCGAGGTTTGCAGCATCTTAATACTTCACCGGACGGTCGATCTCATGAGTATGCTAGAAAAGGAATATGGGCGGAAAATAACGACGCGTAACTGGAATACAATTGAAAAAATTCTAAAAGCGAGCCAATCGAGTTAAAGGCAAATTGCATGACTCTGCGCATAGCCAACCTCAGCAAAACCTATAAAAATTGCGTCAAAGCGCTTGATGGCGTCAATCTCGAAATCGGCGCCGGTATGTTTGGTTTGCTTGGTCCGAACGGCGCCGGGAAGTCTTCGTTGATGCGCACGATTGCCACGCTGCAAAGTCCGGACGCAGGCAGCATCATGTTTAACGGCATCAATGTTTTGCAGGACCCCATGAGCTTGCGTAAAATGTTAGGATACCTGCCGCAGGAGTTTGGCGTTTATCCCAAAATGTCCGCAGAAGATTTGTTGGATTATTTCGCGACGCTGAAGGGCATAGCTTCGCGAGCGGAGCGTTCACGGCTCATCCGCGAAGTGTTGGAAATCACCAACCTCTACGAAGTGCGCAAAAAACATGTCGAGGGCTATTCCGGTGGGATGAAACAACGCTTCGGCATTGCGCAGTTGTTGTTGAATCATCCTCAGCTCATCATCGTTGACGAACCCACTGCCGGACTCGATCCGGCAGAACGTAATCGCTTCCTCAATCGCGCTGAATTAAGGTGGAAGGAACTGGCTGAATGAGGCATGCACAATTTCTTTGGCCAATTTTTTTTCATTTATTGGCTGCTTCGGTTATTGCCCATCCCGGCATTGGCATTGTCATGAACAGCCGCGGTGAGATTTTCTACACCGATCTCAAGCAGGTTTGGAAGATTTCGCCGGAAGGCAAAAAATCTGTTGCGGTGGCCAATGTGCACACGCATGAGCTTTATCTCGATGCCGATGACAACCTTTACGGTGAGCATCTTTGGTACGAGGGCGAAGCTTCGGACAAGTGGGGGCACTATGTCTGGAAATTGCATGCAAGCGGCAAGCTTGAACGAGTAATCCCGCCGCGCGAGGGATTTCGTGAGGATTATCAGGATTGCAGCTTTGTGCGCGATGCTGCCGGCAACATGTATTGGGCTGAACGCGGCGAGCCTACCGTCATTCGCAAACGCATGCCGGACGGGACGATCTCCGATCTCTGCAAAACGCACGACTTTCGCGACGTGCGTTGGATGATGGCGAGCGCTGAGGGAGCGGTTTATTTGACCGACGCCGGCGATTTGCGCCGTATTTCGCCGGATGGCGAGGTTGTCACGCTGGCGCGTGATCTGAAAGAGCGCAGATTGAGCGAACATGTTTTCGGCGATGGTCATAATTTAATGGGGCTTTGGCAGGATGGAGACGGCAATGTCTATGTTGCGAGTTATGGCGGCCGTTTGGTGAAGAAGATCACACCGGCGGGCCGCGTCGAAGTGGTAGCGCGTTCCCACATGCCGTGGGGAC
>SZPB01000338.1 GCA_030263535.1 Cytophagia bacterium CHB2 | reverse complement strand
CACCAGCCGCGGCGTCGATTTGAGCACGCTGTCACAAAGTTCGCTGGCGGGAATAGAATTGTACAAAGCCTTAACTCCGGATAAAGACGGCGATGCGCTGGCCGGCAGCATCAACCTGGTCACCAAAACAGCGCCGGAAACCAGAAACATCAAAGTTGATTTGAAGGGCGACTACAATCGGCTGATGGAATCCGCCGACCAGTATGATTTTTCGCTGAATTACGGCGAGAGATTTTTTAATAATGTTCTCGGCGTGCAATTGGCGGGGAATCTTGAAAAACGCATCCGCAGCAACGAACGAATCAATGTCGATTACGCGAATCTTCAATACCAAAGTTTCTTTATCGACGATTTTCTGCTCGAATTTACGGATGAAATCCGCAAGCGAGACGGCTTCAGCGTGTTGTTTGATGTCAACACGCCGGATAATGGCGTGATTCGCTTCAACAATGTTTTTGGCCGCACCAAAAGAGATTACCTCTGGTCTACCCGGGATTATCCGGCAGTCGGCGGCGGAAGCGAGTCAGGCGCACCGGTTTATAATTATCGCGACCGCGAACAGGATATAAATACCTTTAGCAGTTCGATTCGAGGAGACAACAGCCTGCTCGGATTGAATCTGAACTGGGGCGCGTCGTTCGGGCAGTCGAAGTCCGACTATCCTTTTGATTATGAAGCAAGTTTTGTCGAGCGGCCGGGCATGCGGCCGACGCCGACCAATTTGCAGGGCAACCCGGAGCAGTTGATTGACTACGCCATCAATGATTTTTCCGCGGCGGGATTGTCCTGGGCTTATTACCGCAAGCAACGCAATTTTGACAAAGAGCGGACAGCATCCCTGGATGTTGCGCGAAAATATCTACTGAGCAGCAAGATCTCAGGTGAGGTAAAAATCGGCGGGAAGTATAAAGCAAAAGACCGCTCAAATGTCCGCACGGAAGATTTCACGCCTTATTATCTGGGCAGATGGCAGCGTTATGAGTTACTGCCGGATGGGACATTCCGTCCCAAGGATTTCACCGGCACGCCCTTCGAAAACTGGTTGAATGCCGGCGGCGGCGGTTTTACGCCAATGTCTTTGTTCTTCAATAATCCGGTTGCGCGTGACGTGTACGGCTCCTACAGCTTGAATCCGCTTATTGACAGAGACCGGCTGCGGCAATGGTATGAGCTTAACCGATACGGCATCGACGTGACGCGTAATCAACTCGAAGTATGGACGAATCCCCTTATTCGATATGACGATTATGACGTCACGGAACGCGTCGGTGCCGGTTATATCATGAACACGCTGCATATCGGGCAAAGGATAACTGTGATCGGCGGATTGCGCATCGAGAACGAAGACAACGATTATGCTTCCAAGTTCATGCCGCAATCCGTGGGCGGTTTTCCTGTCACTGCCAACTCCATCAGGGACACGACCTCATCAGCTTCGCAAACCGTGCTTCTCCCCAATCTCAATCTCTCTGTTTCGCCGCTGGATTTTATGAAAGTGCGTGTCGCCGCTTACAAAGCGCTGGCGCGCCCGGATTTTAATATGAGATTGGAGAGATACATTGCCGGCCGCCCGGCCGAAGTCGGATCGCAATTGCAGGTTTTTGTCGGCAATCCCAAGCTCAAAACCGCCCGCGCCTGGAATTATGAGTTGAACACCTCTTTCTTCAGCAACACGATCGGATTGATTTCTTTGTCGGCCTATTACAAAGAAATCGAAGACATGTATCATATGCTGAACAATTTCAACACGACTGCCGTGCGCGATGCGCAGGGTGTGATACAGGACACTCTGATTCAAAGCTTTGGCATAAATTGGCCGAGCCAGATGGGAACCTCGCCTTACAATTTAACTCTCCCCTACAATTCCCCCAGACCTACAAAAGTATGGGGATTCGAATTCGAGCATCAGATCAATTTTCGCTTCCTGCCGGGCTTGCTGAGAAACATTGTATTGTCATACAATGCTTCCATCGTACGGTCCGAGGCGTTTATTTGGACCTCGCAAATTGACTCCGTCTTCTATGATCCGCCCGGACCGATTCCCCCGACGTGGAGAAAATTTACCGTGCTCGCAGAACGAAAACAAAAATTGGAGGGCATGCCGGAATTCTTTGGCAATGTTGCATTGGGTTATGACATCGGCAGATTTTCGGGAAGAGTTTCCGTTTTTCACCAAGGCGAGCACAATGTATCCTACTCCGCCGGCGGCTTGGCAGATCAGATTACCATGGCATTCACGCGCGTTGATTTGACCTTGAAGCAGGGCATTACCAGCAATCTTGCCTTATTTGTGAACCTCAGCAATGTCACGAATCTTGAAGACGGCAGCGAGATCAACAACAGTTCGCCAGACCAGGGAGTGTTCAACCGCAGACTCTTCAATCAAAGCGAAAAATACGGCTTGACCGCCGACTTCGGCTTGACCTTTAAATTAGAATGACGGGAGGCAACGTCGGGGAACGTATGCTTGTATCTTTCAAACAATTTCTTTTCACACTCATCAACCAGAGGAGACTCTAATGCGCCACTTGAAATTGGAAACGATCTTTACTGCGGTGTTCCTTCTGGCCGCGTCTCTCTATGGCCAGGACGTTGTCGTTCCATTGACGCCCACCGATGGCACAGCGGCGACTCACGTCAATACTCAGATTTTGGCGGACACCGTCATTGCCGGCGGATTCAAAGCCAACCGCGTCTATGAATTGCAGCGCGATGGCGTTTATCTGCACAATGCCGTGGTAACCGTTCCCGCGGGACAGACACTGCGGTTGCGCGCAGCCGCGGGCGCCGGCAAGAAGCCGATCATTTATCTGTGGGAAACCGGCACCGGCGGATCGCCGACCCGGCCGCCGGGCAATTTTGTGGTATTGAATGGCGGCCACTTGGAAATCAAGGATGTTTGCATTGCCGGTTTCTATGAACCGGAGCCGGATCGCGTCGACGGCGTGCAAGGCGGTTTGATCAACACCACCGCAGTCGGCTCTTCCATCGTGCTGGATGGTGTGGTTTTCTCGAATATCAACGGCCAACACGTTCGGACGGGTTTCAATACCACCAAAGTATCAATCACGAATTCGATTTTTGCGAACATGGGCGCGTTGACGACGTCGAATCTCGGCGCCGGCAAAGGCATTGATTTGCGCGAAGCGGCCTGCGACTCCTTTATTATCGTCAACAACACGTTCGTGAATTTTCAGGATCGCGCCATCCGGCACTATAATTTTGCCAATCCGCAAGCGGGCACGGGCGAGATCAAGTACGGCCGGATCGACCACAACACGTTCATCAACGGCATGGGCTTCCACGGGCTGTTGTCGCTCGGCAATGTCGGCCCGGAGATCAGCATCACCAACAACTTGTTTGTCGATGCGTTTGCGCTCGGCGAAGATTCCACCGACGCCACCCGCGCCGCGGAATGGGCCAACACCGGCGAGATTTATCCCAACGGCAGAAACCGCATCACCTGGATTTTCACTGCGCCGAATACCACGACCAACTGGACGGTCAGCAATAATTTTTATGCGATCAGCGATTCGGGCTGGGCATTCCTGAATGATTTTGGCTATCCGCCAGGCTCGCCGCTGTCGTATCACATCAACAGCCGGCTGGGCGCGGATTCAGTGAATGCCTTTAGGATGACCAACCTCACGCTGAGCAACACGCCGCGCCTGATGACGAACATGATGCGCTGGTATGAAAGCCCGACAGGCGGCAACCGCTCAAAGAACACGCCGGGCGCTGTTTTCAATCGCAACACCGATGATTATGATCGTCGCCCGATTGAGTACTATCGTGACGAATTGAATGCAACTTATCCAACCTCGTCAACCGCCTACACCGGCGCCGAAAAGGGTTATCCTGCCGGCGACCTGAACTGGTATCCGGAACTGAAGGCGAAGTGGGAACAAGGCATTGATGTGGAAGTAGCGGACAGGCCACATGCGGCCATCGCCACCTATCAATTGAACCAGAATTATCCCAACCCCTTCAATCCTTCGACCAGTGTCACCTTCGCGCTTGCCAAAGCCGGCGAGGTGAAGCTGGAGATTTACAATGCGCTTGGACAGAAAGTCGCTACGCTGGTCAACGGCAAACTGCCCGCCGGCCAACACAATGTTGTGTGGGATGCGAAGAACGTGCCTTCCGGAATCTATTTCTACAAACTGGAAGCCGGCACATTCCACCAAACGCGTAAAATGGTCTTGATGAAATAGGGTCATTTGACCTATCCCCTCACGTCACAGACCGGATCTGCCACAGGCCGGCCTGTGACGTGTGTTGTTATTACGGTGCGGGTGGAGCAAAACCAATCCCGCATGAAGGTAGACAAAAACAAAGCCAGGCGATTTCCCAAATTGACTGCGAACGCCATTCAATCCTGCTGCGCGCCTCTGCTCTTGGTTCATTCGCGAAAATTGCATTCCCGCGTTCTCGTTCTCTTGATTTCGCTGGTGTTGATTGTTGCAGAGGCATTTGCTCAACAGTTGGCCTTTCCCGGCGCAGAGGGTTTTGGCCGTTTCACCAGCGGCGGCCGCGGCGGCAGAGTGCTCGCCGTAACCAATTTGAATGACAGCGGAGCAGGAAGCTTGCGCGCGGCGGTTACGGCGCGCGGCGCCAGAACCATCGTCTTTCAGGTTTCCGGCACCATTGCCCTGCGCTCCGCCCTGCGCATCAAGAATGGCGACCTCACCATTGCCGGGCAAACTGCGCCGGGCGACGGCATCTGCCTCAAAGACCATCCGCTGGTCATTGCCGCCGACAATGTCATCATCCGCTTTCTTCGTATTCGTCTGGGAGATGTGAACCGGCTGCAGGAAGATGCCGTTTCGTGCCTCGGTCAAAGGAATATCATCCTCGATCATTGCTCGATGAGCTGGGGTATTGACGAAGTGGCTTCGTTCTATGACAATGAAAATGCCACCGTGCAATGGTGTTTGATCAGCGAGAGCCTGAATGACTCTTATCATCGGAAAGGCAAGCACGGCTATGCCGGCATTTGGGGCGGCAAAGGCACAACGTTCCATCACAATCTCCTGGCGCACAACTCCAATCGTAACCCGCGCTTCAACGGCAGCCGCACCCACGGCGTCCCGGAGAAAGAGCTGGTCGATTTTCGCAACAACGTGATTTACAACTGGGGCGAGAACAGCACGTACGGCGGCGAGGCCGGCAAGCACAACCTCGTTGCGAACTATTACAAATTCGGCCCGGCAACCGGTCACACGAAGAATCGCATTGTTGAGCCGTACGATAAAAAAGGCAAATGGTACGTTGCGGACAACTTTGTACACGGCTTTCCCGAGGTCACAGCCGACAATTGGGCGGGTGTGCAGGGCAAGTTTGCCGCGCTGGGTAAAGTGAACACGCCACACCCGTTTGCGCCGGTTGTGACGCATTCTGCGGAAGAGGCTTTTGCATTGGTGCTCGCTTCTGCCGGTGCGCTTCTGCCCAAGCGCGACACGGTTGACGCGCGCATTGTCGAGGAAGTTCGCACTGGAACTGCAAAATTCGGCAAGAACGGTTTAGGCCTCATTGATTCACAAGATCAGGTTGGTGGCTGGCCCGTGCTGCATTCCGCGCCTGCGAGACAAGACCAGGACCGCGACGGCATGGCTGACAAATGGGAACGCCGCCACGGCCTCGATCCCACGAATCCCGACGATCGCAACGGCGACTTCGACGGCGACGGCTACACCAATTTGGAAAAATATTTAAACACTCTGGCACAGTCCGCCAGCGATCTTACAGCAACAACGATTGACAGTACAGCAAATGCTCACGGTGAAAACAAATGAAAATCTCAACAAGTGCTTTTGCTTTACTCTGCCTCATTCCCGGCATTGCATTTAATCAGACGAACATGAACACTTCAAAAAACAAACTAATCGTGCATGCGGATTCCGGCAGATTTACCATCAGCCGGCACATTTATGGCCAGTTCAGTGAACATCTCGGCCGCGGCATTTACGAAGGCATTTGGGTCGGCGAAAACTCACCCATTCCCAACACGCGCGGCATTCGCAATGATGTCGTCGCTGCATTGAAGCACATCAAAGTGCCCAACCTGCGCTGGCCGGGTGGCTGTTTTGCAGATGAATATCATTGGCGCGACGGCATCGGCCCGCGCGATCAGCGTCCCACAATGATTAACACGCACTGGGGCGGCGTAACCGAGGACAACAGTTTTGGTACGCATGAGTTCATGGACCTGTGCGAGCAACTGGGAACCGAGCCCTACATCTGCGGCAACGTGGGCAGCGGCAGCGTGGAAGAGATGTCGAAATGGGTGGAGTACATCACGTTCGACGGCGTCAGTCCAATGGCGGATTTGCGGCGCAAAAACGGCCGCGACAAACCGTGGAAGGTGAAGTATTGGGGAGTCGGTAATGAAAATTGGGGCTGCGGCGGAAACATGACGGCCGAGTTTTATGCCGATCTGTATAAACAGTACGCCACCTACTGCCGCAACTATGGCGACAATCGTCTTTTCAAAATCGCCGGCGGCGCAGCCGGAGGTGATTTTAATTGGACTGAAGTATTGATGAAAAAAGTCACGCGACAACAAATGAGCGGACTTTCGCTGCACCATTATTTTGTGAATGGAACCTGGGAGAAAAAGAAATCCGCCACCGTGTTCGACGAAAGTGAATACTTCACCTTGATCGAATCGTGTCTGGCGCTCGATGGTCTGCTGGCCGGCCACATCAAAATCATGGATCAATATGACCCCGAAAACCACATTGGCTTGATGGTGGATGAATGGGGCGTTTGGCACGAGGGCGAACCGGGCTCCAATCCTGGATTTCTTTATCAACAGAACACCTTGCGCGATGCCTTTGCCGCGGCGCTGTCGCTCAACCTATTTCACAAATACGGCAATCGCGTTCAAATGGCCAACATTGCTCAGACGGTGAATGTGCTGCAGGCGATGATTCTGACGGATCAAGAGAAAATGATTTTGACGCCGACGTACCATGTTTTCGATCTCTACAAAGTTCATCAGGACGCGCTTTACCTGCCCTCGGAGTTGCAGACGGAGAATTACGAACACAACGGCAAAAGCATGCCCGCGCTGAGCGTCTCGTGCTCGCGCGCGCAAG
>SZPB01000337.1 GCA_030263535.1 Cytophagia bacterium CHB2 | reverse complement strand
TCTGGCTCCCGAGGTAGGATTTGAACCTACGACCTAGTGGTTAACAGCCACCCGCTCTGCCGGTTGAGCTACTCGGGAGTATTTTGCGACACCCAATATAGAAATTTTTTCTCAAAAGTCAATATTGGGAATGCATCGAGCCGAAATTCCAATGGCGCGGCCGGACACTTTTAGAAATAAAGCCTTAGCCACTGATTCACGCGGATTTCAACGTATTTCTGAGATTTTTCGAACGAGACGATGATAGAACCTGCAAAAGAATCAGTGAAAATCCGTGTTTATCGGTGGTTTGAGAAAACGTGTGCGGTCGCGAAATGCCCGGGCAAAAAAGTGGCTTTATTTTCACCTCAAGCTCAAATCTTCGTCATGCCGGAGCAGCAGCTACCTGCCCCCGCCGCAAGCCTGCCAGCGCTTCCCGAAAACCCGCCATGTCATAAACCAGACTCGCGCCGATTTCCTCCAATACCTTCTTATAATTTTCAACCGCGCGGCCGCCGACAATGAGCGCGACTTCCCGGGGCAAATAGCGCCGCAGCTTGCGCAGCTCGTGCTCCAGCAAAGGATCATCCTCAGGATAAACGATGCTCAGGGCCACCGCCAGCGCCGGGTTGAACTCCAGGGCTGCGGCAATCTCTTCTGCGGGCAGATTGGGGCCAAGATAGGTTATTTTCCAGCCCATTGCCGCGGCTGTTGCCGCCGCCATGACAGCGCCCAGTTCATGTAGTTGGCTGGCGGGCGTGGTGATCACAAGGTTTGGCGCGTTGCCCGGCGTCTCCTGGCCGCTGCGCAGGCTTCCCCAAAATGATCGGATCACCGCTGTGACCAAATGCTCGTGAATCACACGCAGCCTGCCGTCGTGCCACATCTCTCCCACCCGATGAATCAAATGAACCAGCACCTCGTCGATTAAAACCGGTTGACTCAGAGCCACGGCTGCGCGGCCAATCGCGCGTTCCAATTCACTGCCGTCCAAGCGTTTCACGGCTGCCATGCAGGCTTCCAGATAGAATCTCGACGTGGCCGGCTCTTTCAGCGTTGGCGCTGCGGCGCGCTCCGCCTTTGCCTCGGGCGCATTGTCTATTGACAAAATCTGGCGCAATCGCTCCGCGGAAAGCTCGGCAATGTTTCCAATGCCGTGCCCGGACTTAACCGCCTTGCCCAGGAGCATGAGTTTTTCAATATCTGCGTCGGAATAAAGTCTCCGGTTCGTTGCCGTGCGTTCCGGCACAACCGCACCATATCGTCTCTCCCAAACACGAATCACATGCGACGATAATCCGGTTTTTTGGGCAACGATGTTGATGGGGTATTTATGATCTTTTTCCATGCCCGAATATAGCATTTTGTCTAATTTTTGTCAATATAAATGTTCACATAATTCGTTAATTTTTCTAATTTGTCCAAAATAATATCCTAAAATAAGCACAAAAAGCTTGACATTTATTAGACAAATTATATATTATTAGACATGAATTAGACGCCGGCCATCACGAAGTCAAAATTTTAAATTCACTCTAGAGCTTGTGAAACAGTCGAAGTTAACAACCTTGCTTGTTCAACAAACCAAGGAGAACCCCAAATGAAGAAGTTTTTGAAGCTTTCGCTTCTATCCTTAGCCGTGATGATCGGCGGCTCTGCTTTCGCGCAGAATAAAGCGCTGGTGCGCGTCGCACATTTGTCACCGGATGCGCCGAACGTTGATGTGTGGGTGGGCGGCAATCGCGTGCTCGAAGATGTGCCGTTCAAAGCGGTCAGCCGCTTTCTTGAAGTCGATGCCGGGCAGTATCGCGTGCAAGTTACCCCGGCAGGCGCTGAAACGCCGGTGGTGATCGATGCCAACGTCAATGTTGAAGCGAACAAGGCCTATACCATTGCTGCCACCGGCTTGTTGAGCGCGAACGACCTGAAGCCGATCGTGCTGGTGGATGATCGCACGGGCGAGGCGCAGAAAGCCAAAATTCGCTTTGCGCACACCTCACCGGATGCTCCTGCGGTTGACATCGCCGTCAAAAACGGCCCGGTGATTTTTAGCAACGTTTCGTTTCGTGAATCCGCCGGGTACGCCAGCGTCGACCCTGGTGTTTATGATCTCGAGGTTCGCCTTGCCGGCACAAGCACAGTTGCCCTAGCCGTTAATGGAGTCAAGCTCGAGGCAAACACGAATTACACAGTATTTGCCGCTGGACTTGCCGGCAACGCAACGCTGAACGCGCTGCCTGTCATTGATTTCGGCATGACTCAAGTTCGCGCGGCGCATTTTTCACCCGATGCGCCGAATGTCGACATCTGGGTCAATGGCGTGCGCACGCTTGAAAACGTTCCTTATCAGGCGATTAGCGATTATCTCAAGTTGACGGCCGGTGCATACCGCATACAAGTCTCGCCCGCCGGCGCGAGTTCTCCCATCGTCATCGACGCAACCGTTGATTTCGAGGCGAACAAGGCCTACACCGTTGCCGCGACCGGCTTGTTGAGCGCAGGTGATTTGCAGCCAATAGTTTTGCTTGATGATCGCAGCCCCGAAGCGCAGAAAGCCAAAATCCGTTTTGTTCACACCAGCGCCGACGCGCCTGCGGTTGACATCGCCGTCAAAAACGGCCCGGTTCTCTTCAACAACATTTCTTTCCGTCAAGCGAGCAACTACCTCAGCGTTGACGCGGGCAGCTACGACCTGGAAGTTCGCGTTGCCGGAACGGCAACAGTCGCGCTCAGTTTGGATGATGTCGCCCTGGCGGCCAGCACCAACTACAGCGTCTTCGCCATCGGTCAATTGAGCAACAATACGCTAGGCGCGCTTCCTGCGGTGGATTATGGCATGACGCAAATCCGTGTTGGCCATCTCTCGCCCGATGCGCCGGCAGTAGATGTTTGGGTTAACGGCGAGCGCGCATTGCAGAATGTGGCTTATCCGGCGATTAGTGACTACCTTGATCTGGTTGCCGGCAGTTATCGTATTCAAGTCACGCCCGCCGGCGCGAATTCACCGATTGTGATTGACGCGACCGTTGCTTTTGAAGCGAATCGCGCCTACACCGTTGCTGCCACTGGCTTGCTGGGCGCGAATGATCTGAAACCGCTGGTGTTGGTGGATGATCGCGACAGCGAAAATGGCAAGGCGAAAGTTCGCTTCGTGCACACCTCGCCGGATGCGCCGGCCGTTGACATTGCCGTCAAGAATGGCCCGATTTTGTTCAGCCATGTTTCCTTCCGGCAATCTTCGAATTATCTCAGCGTCAACCCCGGCGCATATGATATTGAAGTGCGTGTTGCGGGAACGAATACCGTCGCATTGACAGTGCCGAATGTCACGCTAGGAAGCAATACCAACCTGAGCGTCTTTGCCATCGGCCTGGCCGGCAATGGTTCTTTGGATGCCCTCCCGGCAGTCGATTCGCGCGGCGGCAATCCGGCAACATTTCAATTGCGTGTTGCCCACCTCTCGCCCGATGCGCCGAATGTCGATATCTGGATCGACGGCAATCGCGTGTTGACGGATGTGCCTTACCTGGCAGTGAGCGATTACCTCAATCTGCCTGAAGGCGAACATCGCATTCAAGTTTCTCCCGCCGGCGCCACACAGCCGATTGTGATCGACGCCACAGTGAATTTCACGGGCGGCAAAGCCTACACGCTTGCTGCCACCGGCTTGCTGGGTGCGAACGATTTGCATCCGGTGGTTTTGGAAGATGATCGCGTGCCGGATGCGCAAAACGCCAAGGTTCGCTTCGTGCACACCAGCGCGGACGCTCCGGCGGTGGATATTGCCGTGAAGAACGGCCCGGTACTGTTCAGTAATATTGCGTTTCGTTCCTTCGGAGAATATGCTGATGTGCCTGCGGGCAGTTACGATCTCGAAGTGCGCGTCGCCGGAACCAACACGGTCGCGCTCGAACTTGCGCAGGTCGCGCTGGAAAATGGCAAGAATTACACTGTTTTTGCCACCGGCCTGTTGAGCAACGGCACGCTCGGCGCTTTGCCGGTCAATGATCACTTCGTGACGACCGGTCTCAATGATCGCTTATCGGCAGTTCCGCAACAGTTCGAGTTGTTGCAGAATTATCCCAATCCCTTCAATCCGGAGACGAAGATTTCATACGTATTGCCCAATCAGAGCCGGGTGAAGCTCACGGTTTACGACATCCTCGGCAAGGAAATCGCCCGTCTTGTTGATGGCGTGCAGCCTCAGGGAAGTTATGACGTGTTGTGGAACGGTCGCGACGCCAATGGCATGCCGGCGAAAACCGGCGTTTATTTCTATAGATTGGAAGCTGAGAACTTCAAACAGACGCGAAAAATGACATTGATCAAGTAATTTCTGCCGCGCTTCATCGCGTCTATGTGTTGTTCGATGGTTATTGGAGGTTTTCGGCTTTCGCAAGCAACGGCGGCGGGCCAGCAATGCCCGTCGCCGTTTTATCCGTTTGTTAATTTTTCCAAAAATTATGGTAACTGCGAATTCCGATTTGTCAAATGGCGGAAACCTGAACGGCTCACGCGCATTAGTGGAATGGAAAAAATCAAGACTATAAAAAACCTTGAACCTATTTTTAGAAAAACTGAGCCGGCTTAAGGGCGATGATCGCAACCGCCGGTGGCTGTTCGTGCCCTACGATCAACTTTCAGATCAACTCGGGCCGCTGGCGCGTGAAAATCCGCGCGCATTTGGCATCATTCTAATTGAAAACCGCTGGAAAGCGGAACGCCGGCCGTATCACAAACAAAAACTCGCATTCGTTCTTTCGAATTCACGGCATTTTGCTTTGGAACAAGCCGGGCGTGGCGTTGCCGTTCGCTACCTTTTTTGTGATTCGCCTTATTGCGAAGCCCTGAGGCCTTTATGCGCCGAGCTTGGCCCGTTGGAGATGATGCAGCCGGCAGAGCGCGAATTGCGCGTCGATCTTCAGCCATTGCTAGACAGCGGCGCAGTGAAAATCATTCCGCATGAAGGCTGGCTCACCACCGCAGAGCAATTTCATGCCAGCCAGAAAAACAAAATGCCCTGGCGCATGGATGCGTTTTATCGCCATGTCCGCCGCGCGACCGGCATACTGATGAACAGCGGCAAGCCGCTGGGCGGAAAATTCAGCTTTGATGCGGAGAATCGCCGGCCGTGGAAATTTGAGCCAGCCGCGCCCACGCCGCCGAGTTTTGCGCTGACCGATATCAAAGCCGAAGTCGGCGAGTTGATCGAGAAACATTATGCGCATCATCCCGGCCGCCTTGATTTGAGCACACTGCCTGCAACATTGCACGACACAGAACAACTCTGGGACTGGGCGAAGCGAGAATGTTTGCCGTGGTTCGGGCCTTATGAAGATGCAATGTCTGCGGCCTCCCGCAGCTTGTTTCACACGCGTTTGTCGCCATTGTTGAACCTGCATCGCTTGCTGCCGCAGCGTGTTGTCGCGGAAGTCGAGCAATTGGAGTTGCCTCTGGCGAGCCGGGAAGGATTTATTCGGCAGATTCTGGGGTGGCGTGAGTATGTGCATCACGTACATGATGCCACTGACGGTTTTCGCAATTTGCCTTCGGTAGAAATTAGGAAAGCGCCGGGAGATGGAGGTTACCAACGTTGGACAAAGAAAACTTGGCCGGCTTCTCTCAGTGACGATGCGCGCCTCGACGGCGGCGCTGCGCCCGCAGTTTTGGGCGATCAAACGCCGCTGCCACCGGCTTATTGGGGCGAAGAATCCGGGCTGGCGTGTTTAGATCATGTCGTCAACGCGGTTTGGGAGGAGAGTTACAGCCATCACATCACGCGCTTAATGGTGCTGGCGAATCTCGCGACACTGCTGGACGTTTCACCGCGCGAGTTGACCGACTGGTTTTGGGTGGCATATAGCGATGCTTACGATTGGGTTGTGGAACCGAATGTGTTGGGCATGGGAACCTTTGCGCTCGGCGATTTCATCACCACCAAGCCTTATGTTTCCGGCGCCGCCTATCTCAATCGCATGAGCGACTATTGCAGCCATTGCGCCTTTGATCCCAAAACGATTTGTCCGATTACCCCGCTTTACTGGGCATTTCTGGCGCGGCATGCAGAAAAATTAAAAACGAATCAGCGCATGGCATTGGCGCTGGCAACAATGCGGAAACGCAGCGCAACGCAACGCCGGCACGATCAAAAGATTTTCGAAAAAATCCGTGAAACCTTGATTGCCGGCGAGAAATTGACGCCAGCATTGATGGAGGCTTGAGCTTGCCGCTCGCGAAATCGTATGATCACTCAAACCGATACGACGTCTGCTGTGGAAAAAAACTCGCGCGTGGTGTTGCTCACCGGCGCAAGCGGGTACGTGGGCGGGCGCTTGTTGCGCGCGCTCGAAGCAAAAGGCTGCCATCTGCGCTGTCTGGCGCGCCGTCCGGAATTCGTCGCGCGCCGCGTCGGGCCGAACACGCAAGTGATCAAAGGTGATGTGCTGGATGCCCCTTCCTTGCATGCCGCCATGACGGAGGTTGACGCGGCATACTATCTCGTGCACTCGATGGGCTCAAACGGCGCTTTTGAGGAGGAAGATCGTAAAGCTGCTGCGAATTTTGCGCAAGCGGCGGCTGCCGCCGGTGTGAAACGCATCATTTATCTCGGCGGCCTTGGCCGGGGCGATACGCTTTCGCCGCATCTCGCCAGCCGGCAAGAGGTTGGGCGCGTGCTCCGCAGCACCGGCGTTCCGGTGATTGAATTGCGCGCGTCCATCATCATCGGCTCCGGCAGCCTTTCCTTTGAAATGATTCGCAGCCTGGTGGAGAAATTGCCGATCATGATCACGCCGCGCTGGACGCGCTCGCTGGCGCAGCCGATTGCCATTGAAGACGTAATTGCGTACCTCGTCGCGGCGCTGGAGGTTGCGCCCGACGGCATTTTTGAAATCGGCGGCGCTGAGCCGGTTTCTTATCTGGATCTCATGAAAGAATATGGCCGCCAACGCGGCCTCAAGCGCCTCATCATTCCGGTGCCGGTGCTCACGCCGCGCCTTTCGAGTTTATGGCTGGGATTGGTAACGCCGTTGTATGCGCGCGTCGGACGCAAGCTCATCGACAGCGTGCGTAATGAAACACTGGCAAACGATGCGCGCGCCCGCAAAATCTTTGCCCTTGAACCGCGCGGCTTT